>PWLN01000099.1 GCA_003559375.1 Balneolaceae bacterium
AAACCTGCACCATTATCACACATTCTGCCGGAACTCGTTTACAAAGTCCCAATTTGGGGTTAAGCCAAGCCCTGGGCCTGTAGGGGAGGTTAGCTTTCCGTTTTCTACCTTTATCGTTTCATTCACAAGGTCGTACATCATTGGATTCCCTCCAAGCGAAAATTCAATAATGGTTGCAGAAGGAGATGCGAATGCAATATTACCCCCAGCCATAAACGAAAATGCCGATCCCCAGCAATGTGGCGCCAGTTCGAGTTGCCATGCCTGGGCAAGATGGCCTACCCTCATCGCCTCGGAGATTCCTCCTATAATTGCAGCATCGGGCTGCACTACGTCCAGAGCACGGTGTTCAATCAGATCCCGGATATCAAAGCAGGTGAATTCACTCTCACCGGCAGCTATCGGGATTGAAGTGGAAGATCTCACTTCTGCAGTGCCGGCAGGGTTATCGGAGTTAACAGGTTCTTCGAACCAGTAAAGGTCACATTGTTCCACACCTCTGCAAAATTTTTTGGCTTCCGGTACGCTATATGTTCCATGTGCATCAGCCATGATTTTAATATCGGGTCCCAATGCTTCACGTGCCGCTTTAACACGGGCAACACTATTTGCAACGGTATTGTCCATTACCCCTACCCGCATTTTGACACCGCCAAATCCCTTTGAAACGTATCCTTTCAACTGCTCGCCAATGTTATTTACATTAGCCCAGCCGCCGCTTGCATATGCGGGCATGGAGTCTCTGCAAGCACCGCCAAGAAGCTCCATTACCGGTACGCCAAGCGCTTTTCCTTTCAGATCCCAGAGGGCAGTATCTACACCGCTGATAGCTGAAATCGTAAGGCCGCGCCGACCGAGAATCGGGAACTTTCTGCCCCTGGCAAGGGCATAATGGTCGCGAGGGCCGTTGTAAAGTTCTTCCCAAATGCGTGTGATATTCCGCGCATTTTTACCGACAAGGGCAGGTTTGAGCTCGTTTTTTACACAACTCACAATCGAAGCGCACACCCCTGATGAACCCACGGCTGCCTTGGCTTCACCAAAGCCCTGCAGGCCATCTTCGGTGGTGACAACAACCAGTGTCATGTCAAAATGGGTGAGTTTGCCAAAATCGGAAACGTGCTGTTTTTCTTCAGCTATAGGAGAACGAAGCCAGATGGCTTCAACATCGCGGATAATCATAATATCTATTTATATACAGTAAACAGGTGAAGTTTGAACCCCGGTTAAGACCTGATAAGCGGTAGCAGCGTTTCAGCCGATTTGCGCGTCAGTTCTGTATAAAACTCTTCGGTGAGTGCCGTGCTTCCATGATCTTCAATAAATTTCTTTTGTTCAGCACTCAATCCGTCAGGGTTTTCATCAATGGAGTTGGGATAGGGATTAGCAGGAGTGCGGTCTACCGGTGCACAAAATTCAACGGATAGAACACCATCATAACCTGTCTCTTTGAGGGTTTCCACAATTTTTGGCCAGTTGAATGTTCCCATACCGGGAGCCATACGGTTATTGTCGGCCACATGAAATCCGGCAATCCTACCTTTTGCCTGTCGGATGGTTTCAAACATGTCATCTTCTTCAATATTCATATGGAAAACATCAAGACAAACCCCGCAATTCGGCCCTACCTCACTGGCCAGTGCAAGTGCCTGATCACCACGATTGATAAAGTAGGTTTCGAACCGGTTGATAGGTTCTATTCCAATTTGAATACCAAGTGCTTCTGAATAGTTATAAATTTCCTTCATTGCGTTCACAGCCCATTCCCATTCTTCTTCGGGGCGGCCGTCTGGCACTACCTTGCCAACAGTGCCGGGTACTACGGATACCATGGTGCCATTCAGTTCATGCACCATCTTTACAACTTCTTTAACATATTGCACAGATGCGGCACGTTGATTGGGATCAGATGCCAATAAATTTCTCTCCTCCATCATCAGCGTTACAGAACCCCAACAGCCCATGCCATGATCTTTTAGCAGTTTGCCGATTTTTGTGGTATCGTAAGCACCAGGCTCTCCGGCAATTTCAATTTTGTGATAACCAAGGTCAGCGATGCGTTTAACGGTAGCTTCAATAGGTTCGGCGCGCATCCAGTTGTGTATGGCAAGTTCCATTTCAAAGATGTTTTTTATTCAGTTATGGTTTATTTGAATCTTCCAGATTCAGGAAAAATAATCATGCAAAATGTGCTGAATTGAGACTGGTTTGTCAAGGTTTTTTTTATGAATAGTGAAAGGTTAAAAAATCTGTTTACTTTTGGTTTTTCTTTCTCTTATAACCCATCACCCAATTCACAAACATAAATTCAATGGCTGCGGCTTCGAATCCTTTCCAGTTTTTGATCATTTCCAAAAATTCATTTTCAGAAGTTGCATCCGGATTTCCGCCATAACTCATGACAATCCATTTTCTCAGCCCTTTTTCTTCATTCTTCTGAAAATTACTCGGGAATATAGCATCCGTTCGCTCACGGAAAAGCATCAGGTCCTGGGCAGAGGTAGGGCCGATTCCCCTTATTTTCGATATCTTTTCATAAAATTCAACAGGAGATGCCATCCTGTCAAGATAGTTCAGATCTACTTCGCCGGCAAGAATGTCCTGAGCCAGGCCAGTCAGATATTCACCTTTCTTAAGAGTAGGGCCGAGTTTACGGATTTGAGCCGGATCGGCTTTTGCAAGCTGAAAAGGCCTTGGCCATGCAGGAAGCGTTTTACCATTCCAAAGTAAATGGGTGCCGTAGGTTTCCCTTACTTTGAAAGCCATTTTTTTGGCGGTAGGCTTGTGCGAAAGCTGCATCTGAATAATACGGTTCATAATATCTTCAAGCAGATTCGCCCGCGACATCCGCTTCAGTCCATAAAATTCAGTGAGCATAGGTGCGATAACCGGATCATGTGCTACCTGATCATAAAACGGCCTGAGGTCAATATTGGTGCCGAATATTCGGGCCAAAACACCATTAGCCTCTCTAATTTCATCTTTGGTCAGGTTTTCTGGCGTTTCAATATGAAATTCAGGCTTTTCAGTGTCGCCATTAAAAAAAACGGTAACCATAATATCACGGTCTGATAACGGCAAAGGGCGGGTAAAACCTTCCTCAAATATTGCTTCAGGGTCGTGTTCATGATCAAAGTAAGGTTCCACATCAAGGCAGATAAACCAATCGTGAGGAGGAACAGATTTTAAAACCCAGGAAGACATACAATGTTGGTATCAGGTGTAATTGGTGAAAAGATAATCAATTAATCTATTACAGAACTTTTAATTACATAATCAGGCATAATACAAAATTTGTTTACCGAAAAGCGCCCTGTAATCATTTTTTGCAATCATAAAGCATAATAGACATTTATTAATATATGATAATGATCACAGTTAATTTGTTATCAAAAAATATTTAAATATATTCTGAATATTTTTTAATAACACTTTAAAATAAATTTCAATAAAAATTAATCTTATAAAGTAATAATTTTATGAAAAAAGGTTTGTTATTAGGTTTAATATCATTTTTGTTTATATCTGCCGATGTATTTTCTCAAATCGGGGTGCAAGCTGGTTTGATCGGTGTTCCGGGTGAAGCGTTTACCACAGCCGATGGCCTCGATAAAGCGCGGGGAGCTATGGGTTTTACTGTTGGAATCTATTATGACTATCCGGTAAGTGAAAAGCTTACATTTCAGCCAGCAGTAAATCTTGTCAATAAAAAATGGAAAGATGATCTGGATGGTATTGAAATTACAGAGGTGAGTATCAATTATCTCGAAATACCTCTTCAGGTTGTTTTCAATCAAGGTGGTGAGAAAGGATTTTTCTTTGGTGCAGGCCCATCTCTAATGTATGGATTATCCGGGAAGGCGGATATTACGATCGGTGGTTCAAAAACAAGTTTTGATTATGAATTTGGCAGCGGAGAGTTTGAAGAAAACCCGCTTACCATTGCAGCGAATATTATGGCGGGTTACTCATTCGGTAGTCTGAATATCAATGTCAACTACAGTCATGGTATCACAAACCAGCCAGGGAGTGACCGGGATCAGGGCAATGAAAACCACTTTGCACTCAGGATTGGTTATAAATTTGGCAAATAACCATCTGGCAAAATGGTCGGCGAGATTTTCGGATAAAATGTTTATGGCATCATCAAACAGCCGGGATGTAATAGCAGGATTCATTAACTGAAAAATATCGGCAGCCATTTCTCTTGGCAGTTTGATGATGATATCGGCCGCATGTTTTTCATCAAATATTTAAGGAAAAGACATCAGAAAATATTGGTTTCTGATGGTCGGGGGCAAATGATTCGCAGCCTGAATCGCTCTGTATCTTGTTTCGTATTGCCCGATTACTACACGATAGTAGTTGGTATTGTTAACAATTGAAGGTATAACCAAAACCCTGTAACCGGCCTGACGAAGTTCATCAGCCAGCCTGTTAGCCCGGCTTAAATTTACAAGAGAATGAATCACAATTGTATAACCGGAGAGTTCCGCGGTATTCCATACCCCGGTTGTGCCATATTCAGAAGCAAAAGATGCAGCAGCTGTTAATGCCAGATCATGGTCGCCAATGGTTTGGATGATTTCTTCTGTGAAGCTGTCGTTTTCTGACTCAGGCAAGAACTCTGGAACCTTTTCGGTTTCTGCATGAATGGCTGAAAATGTTATCTCTGAGTATGATTCAAAGCGAGAAAAATTTTTCAGGGAAAGCTCGTTTTTGATGTCTTTAGCAGTTATGAGTGAATTCAGCGATGGTTTTTCTGCATAGACGGATTCAAAATAGTCGGTAAATAATCGGGATGGCGGAGCTTGCTGTAAAGGTTGGCGAATTCTGGATTCTGTACTGTTTTGAAACTTTATTTGAATTCCCGCCTGAAGCCCTCTCCATCTGCTGCTTGTTCTTGAAAAATCTGAATTAGTAAAGTCGCTCACAAA
>PWLN01000457.1 GCA_003559375.1 Balneolaceae bacterium
AAAGCCCTGCATGGTGAAAAAGGATACAGCACTCTTGAGAGGTCATCAGCACGGCCAACCCTGGATGTAAACGGGTTGTGGAGCGGCTATCAGGGAGAGGGCGCCAAAACCGTGTTGCCTGCCAAAGCAAGCGCCAAAGTGAGCATGCGGCTGGTTCCCGGCCAGGATCCTGACAAGATTTCAAAACAGTTCGCAGAACATGTACAGTCCATCGCTCCCGACACAGTTACTGTTGATGTTATTGCTCACCACGGAGGGTATCCGGTTGTGATTGATCTCGATTTTTACGGCCTCAAAGCGGCGGCAAAAGCGTTTGAAGATATCTATGATAAAGAGGTTCTTTTCAGCCGGGAAGGGGGATCCATACCGATTGTAGCCGATTTTAAGAAAGTGCTGGGTGTGAACTCAATCCTGATGGGTTTTGGAATTACACGGGATGCACTACATTCTCCGAATGAGAGTTTTTCACTGAAAGATTTCCACCGCGGTATCAAAACCTCAGCCCGGTTTTTTGAAGTACTATCCGATTTTGTGGATTCATGATACATTCAGCGTAAAGCACTGAGCTTTTTCCAGTGCAGATAGAGTTTTTCCAGCAATAACAAAATAGTGGCGGCAAAAATCATTTGAAATAGAAGCAGAGTAACTGAACTGTTGATTCCGGGAACTGCAATATCGAGCTTTGGAATCATGGAAGTGAGGATGATGCCACAAATCAAGCCGATGAGAAAGAAAATACCTGCCAATCGAAACCCACGCCTGTAACCTTGTTTCACGGCTTCTTTTTGAAGGCCGATCTGTTCAATTTCACTCAAAATTTCATCTTCAAAACCGGAATAAGGAATCTCCATTCGGCTTTTTGCCATTAATTTTCTGAATAAATGATCTTCATCAATCTGTTTCAGAGTCTCATTCTGTTTGCTTTCAATGGTTACCGGCAATTCCTCTGCTGTATTCCTGTTTCTTTCTCTTTTACGGATCAGTTGAAACGCTTCATTCACGACAATCCGGTGGAACCAGGTTTTAAAAGCCGATTGGTGTTTGAAAGTATGAAGCTTTTCATATGCACGAATAAATGCCTTTTGGCTGGCCTCTTTTGCCAGAATTTCTTCTTTTAAAATTGAATAGGATAAATGAAACGCAGCATCCTGGCACTCTTTAATGATAAACCGAAATGCCTCTCTGTCGCCATCCAGTACACGTTTTATATAACGTTCCGGCATTATTCAGATTTACTTTATTTTTTATCAAGTTAATGCGATAGGATCATCAACAAGCCACCGAAAAGAAAGATGAGTCCAAATATCACACTTTCATCAATTCTTATTCTTTCAATCAGCCATAATCCAAGTACCATCCCTGATGCCATTCCAAAAATTACAAATCCTATTTTCAGCCATGGAAACTGAAAATTAAATTTCACTAATTCCGGCATAGGCGGCACATCCACTCCTTTTTCAATCAATAAGAGCCGTTCTTTTTCGCGTGATTTATGTGTAAAAAACCAGACCAGGAACAGGGCTGTTATGAGTGCAACAGAGATTATGGTAAAAGCAATCATGGTAAAAGTATTTTGGTTTTTGATATGAGTTATCTCTTGGATGCAACTGAGTGATAAAAGGTTACAGATTATTATTCACTTAATGAAAATATTGATGAGATTATAGTAAATCCTATATTCCCCTTCACATCTGTCCAATACGTTTTAGAATTAAAAAAATCTTGGTTTCTGAGGTTTCAGGACTGATAATTTTGCATTATCTCAAGGCTCATTTTTTCACTTCGTGTACAAAAAATGAGCCCCGCGCACAAGATCCCTTGGCATAGCCATCCCGACGGTGTATTTTCCCATCGTTAGTGCCATATGCCTTCGGCACCGTCGGGATGGAGTGGAGGGATTTCGCTTCGCGGGGAACTGATGAGCATTTCATGGGAATCGCTACGCTCGGAGCGCTTCGCGGGGAACAGATGAGCCTGGCTATGGTGTGGGTCAATGACAGATCTGGGAAAAAAGTTGTTTTCTGGTTTGATTCGACGATTTTACCCTTACGGACACACCCCTAAATCCCCGCTCAAGAGGGGACTTGTAGACTGTCACCTATTCAATGGTGTTGCCCCGCTTTTGGGCAAAATTAGTGGCTCGGGATGACAGTTGCATTCGGTGCCACCAGGCGGCGCAAATAAATACCGGTATATCGACATCTTTATGCGCCGGTTATTGAATAAAAACTAACAGGTTTTGAATAGTCATATTTATTTCAGCATCCGAATAGAGCTGCTTTCTAACTAATTCCGTAATACCATCTGAACATTTTATAGCTGCCGGCCTGCATTAGTGTCAATCAGAAATCGAAAATGCACTCAGGAAATTTATGTTTGTACCTGGAATCAACGATCTACAGATTGTTGCAGCGATGTATGTAATTTTTGTTGGAATATCTATTCGATTGTTATTCCACGATTTCAAAAAGGGACCCTAATGCTGCCCGGACAACCCGGTGGTATCGCCAAAAAAGGAGTCCCGGTAAACCTCACGTTTTTAATAGCCACTGTTAAGAACAGAGGGTATTTTCCAAACCTTTAATGAAGAACGAATGGTACTTTCTCGCAGACATTAAAACTATTTCCTGATAGAAGTCACACATGTAGTAGATATTACCAGTACCGAACAAATAAATAGCTGATCAATTTTCGATATTTCTTTTCAAAAATGAATGGTTTTAAAGCTTCTGGGGAGAAATAATTCGGTATTTAATGGGTTCAGCCAAATGAGGCTTCCAGGCTGTTTCCAGGTCATTTTGTTTTAAATCCGGCGCCGGTACTTTAAAGCGTAAATTGATATTATTTTCAGGTATCACATCTATATGAATCCAATCATCGGCATACAGCTCTGCATCCGAATGTTCAACCATTTGCCATGAAAGTAAAGTTTGACGCATTAGCTACCATTTATATGGACAACACAGAAGGGATAGCTAAAGCATCCCCTCCTTACCTTAACACATTTGATTATACTGATATTTATAGGCCAGAACAATTTCTTGGTAAGTTTATATCACGTAGAGATGAGTTGTATAATCTTAGACTTCATACTGTCAGGTCCCATGTTCAAGCTAAATGGAAATTGCCAACTAAGACTGACTTTGGTTATTTATATAATGAGACAATTTCAGAAATCAATAAGAAAAAAGATTACTTGATGCACAAAAAAATATCTTATATGATTCAAGCGTATTTTGAAGACATGTTTAATCTTTTTCAATTGCTTAAAACAAAAGCAAAGAAAGGTGCGTCAATGTGGATTGTAGTCTCAAATTCTGCATACGCTGGCATTGAAGTCCCTGTTGATTTAATATTAGGAAATATAGGTTCAAAATCTGGTTGGTATTAAAAAGAAATCGGCGTTATGCGATATCTTAAAAAACGTAAAACAAAATACAGTTCAAATCTTACACAACTTCGAGAGAGTGTGATCATTTTCAATGAGTCAAAATAATGTAGTGTCATGTCAATCATCAATTGACGGATAAAGTCTTTTTAGTTTGATTCGGGCTTCCCGTGTAGTGAACTGCCAGTTGATGGTGGCCTGTTTCCCGTTTCGTTCGTTCATCCAGGCACCGACCTCACGTTGAATCTCTTCCATGTTGTCAATGCGTCTGTTCAAACATTGACCTTGCAAAACACGAAGTTCGATTTCCGCCATGTTCAGCCAACTCCCATGTTTGGGCGTATAGATGAACCGGAACCGGTCCCACAGCCGTTTGGCTTCCTCCGGGTCGAAGACCTCATAAAATGCCGAGGGGTTGTGGGTGTTGTAGTTGTCCATGACCAGGTAAATTGTGTCGGCCTTCGGGTAGTGCTTATCGGCAAGGTCTTTGATGAACACGGCCCAATCCCGTTTGGTCTTTCGCTCCGTTACGGTCACATAGCGCTTGCCCCGCAAGGGCTCATTGGCCATAAAAATATTGCACACTCCGCGGCGAACATACTCATAATCCTGCCGGTGAAGCTTCCCGGGGCCCATTGCCTGTTCCGGACGAACCGAGCCAATTAACTGTTTGGGAGATTCGTCCATACAAACCACCGGAAATCGCTCATCATACGGCCTTTTGTAAATATCGAGCACCTGTTCCATGTGAGCTACAAATTCGCTGTTCTGCTCCGGAGGAATCACCCAGCACTGGCTTTTCCACGGCTTTAATTCGTTTTTTTTAGAACCCGGCGAACCGTTTCATGGGAAATGGACTCCACATACTCCAGTTCGACCATCCTGTCGGCCAACAGACGCAGGCTCCAGTTGGCATGACCTTCCGGTGGCTCACTGCACGAGAGCGCCACCAAATGGGCCTCCACATCCCCGTCCGCCTTGCGCTCATAGACACGATCCACAGGCTTTCGCTGAAGCGCCTCGTCAAACCCCTGTTCCACAAAACGTTTCTTCACCCGGTCAATGGTACGCATCCCGACTTTCAGCACATGGCTGATCTGCTCATTAATCACCGGATCGCCATGCTCACCACGATCACAATTCAACAAAATATATGCATTGCGAAATTTCTGTGACGTATGTTTGCCTTTGTTAATGATCTCCATCAATTCATCACGCTCTTCTTTGGTAAGTGTAACTCTGTATTTTTCCATGGCGTTTTTCCAGAAAAATACGAACTTAATACGTCATATCATAGTTGACATGACACTAGAATCTAAAATCGATTGATTCACACGTTATTTCGGTTGTTATAGGATATGAATACATTATAAATTGGTTTATTTTTACAATAAGACATTCATAAACATTGAAGATAGTTGATAAAATATCCCTCTCTGAGTTGAACGATATGGCCTCAAAAATGTACGGTACATTGGTTAAGGCTGTGGTTGATATAAATAAAGAAGTACTTGTTGT
>PWLN01000245.1 GCA_003559375.1 Balneolaceae bacterium
CGGTTCTCCTCCCATTACCTGTTCGAACAGGTTTTGATAAGATTCGAATGTCAAATCATCATCTGCCTGGTCCAGTTTTTCTGGTGACCAAATTTCAATACTATCTCCAAATCCTATGAAGATGGCAGTTGTTGTAATTCCTGCCCAGGTCATTAAATCGGCAGGAAGTGAGAGCCGGTTTTGTTTATCTAAAACAAGATCTTCGGCATATCTTAGAAAATTCCGTATTACAGAACGGCCTTTTCTGGTATATTCGTTTACACTGTTAATTTTCTTTTCAACTTCTTCCCATTTGTCGAGTGGGTAGAGATACAAACAGGGTTCAATACCACGTAATATTGTATAATGGTCCTGTGCCTCAGGGTTAACCAGTTTGCGCAACTTGGCAGGAAAAGCAACTCTGCCTTTATTGTCTACACTGTGTTCATATTGCCCTTTAAAACTTGGCACGCAATATTCTCCTAAGTTGTGATTGCTAAATTACTGTGAAAAACGGGAAATGCATGTAGAATCTCCCACTTTCCCCCACTTTCTACCACAATGTAGGTGAAAGGGTAAAATTTGTCAAGAGAAAAATTATTTTAAAAATTTGTTGATGATATTTTATTCTCTAAGAGAACTTTTCAGCCCTAAAAAAAGCAGTGATTAAAATTTTTTATATACAAAATTTTAAAGTGTGGTGAATAGTGGGGAATTATATCTGGAAGGCTATGTCTGAAAATAAAACAGTTATTATATATAGTTAAAAATCAGTTCATTATTCATGCAGGAATTGAAAAAAATACTCATTTTTAAAAATGATGTTTTATTTGAATTAGGATTTAGAGAAATTGTTTATATGTACCGAAGCAATGGTGATCGAGCAGACTAATTCGGTCATACAGGCAATAACGGTTAACTATAATTAAATATCATTATGAAAAAATTAACCACAATTATATGCACGGTCTGTTTGTTTTTTTTCTCGACAGCAGATTTAAGCGCACAGGATACGCGATTTGGACTGAAGGGTGGAGCTACTTTATATAAAGGAACCATAGAGATTGGTTTGGGAGGTTTTTCTATTGAAAACACATCCGATTCTGACCTGGGATTTGGAGGAGGTATTTTTGTTGAATTTCCGTTAAACGACATGTTCTCGATACAACCGGAAGTACTCTATATGCAAAAAAACTCAAAAGAGTCGGATGATTTTTTTGATGATTTCGATGATTTTGATGATTTCGAAGATGAAGAAGCTGCGACAACCAATCTGAGTTACATCGATGCTGCACTTTTACTAAGGCTCAATATACCTCTTGAAGGGAATCTAAGTCCATATATTGCAGCCGGGCCATTTGTTGGATACTTGATGGACGCCAAAGCAAAAGTGGATGGAGACGAAGAAGATCTCAAAGAGTTCATGAATGAAATAAACTATGGTTTAGTAATTGCAGCAGGCCTTAATTTTGGAAGAATTGGCATCGAATTCAGATACGATATGGGATTGGCAAACATCATCGATCAGGATGCACTCTTTAACGGTGATTTTGATGACGATTTCGATGACGATTTCGGTTTTGGAAATGTTGATGTTACGGCGAAAGTAAGTGGTTTCTCAGTAATGCTAACGATCAGTTTTTAGAAGTACAAATTAAAAAAGCCTCTTCAATCGTGAAGAGGCTTTTCATTATTAAACTTTCTAAAATGATTGTTCTGTATTTGTAATTGCTTATTTTATCTCAGGTAATTGCTAAAATATCAGCGAGCACACCAGCCGCTGTTACCTCTTTTCCTGCTCCAGGTCCCTGAATAATGAGGGGCTGATCATAATATCTTCTGCTTTTGATGCAGATCAGGTTGTTCGTACCATTCAGTTGGCCAAGAGCTGATGCTTTTGAAACGGATTCTATTCCTACCCTGATTTTCCCGTTTTTAAGTGATCCGGTATATCTGAGGGTTTCTCCTTTTTGATTAGCTTGACGCAGTTTTTCCATCCAGTAAGAATCGATACGGTGCAATTTTTCCAGAAATGTGGTTGAATCAACATCCTGAAGTTCACCTGGAATCAAGGATTCCACATCAAGCTGGTTACGTTCAATTTGTAGTCCGCAAATTCTTGCCAGGATCAGAAACTTTCTGGCTACATCTTCACCGGAAAGATCATCCCGCGGGTCGGGCTCTGCATACCCAAGTGCCCGTGCCTGGATTACGGCATCACTGAAGCTGTTTCCTTTGTCAAGTTCCGAGAAAATGTAGGTCATGGTTCCGGATACTACCCCGCTTAACTCCAGAATTTTATCACCTGTAAAAAGAAGATTTCTGATGGGGTATATTACCGGAAGGCCAGCGCCAACATTGGTTTCATAAAGAAAGTCTACTCCGTTTTCAGCAGCAGTATAATGCAGCAAATCGAAAATTTCCTGGCTTTGGGTATTTGCAAGCTTACTTGGGGTTACTACATGGATTTTTTTTGCAAGCAGTTTCTGATATAAGGAAGCAACTTCATGGCTACCTGTTGTATCAACAAATATCACAGATTTTTCCTCATAACTCGCGAGTTTATTGATAATCACATCCCAGTCTATGGATGGGCCTCTTAACAAGTCGTTTAGCAGATATTCTTTTTGGCTATGCTCATACCACAGAACATGCCGGGTGTTACAGACTCCCAAAACCCGAAGGTTTTGCTCACCATTATAACGTGAAACCTGCTTTAACAGGGTATCGCCAACGGCTCCAACACCCGCAATGAATAATTTTTTCACTTTTGAAGCTTTCCGGGTTACAGGTTTTTTGTAGGCTGATAATTGAGTAATCATTTTCAGGAATATATTTTTTTGTTATCGATAAATGAAAGGATGTGTGATTGCATCTGGCTGAATTCAATTAAGAAAGCATCATGACCATAAGGGGATGCAATCTCCCTGTATTCTGCATTTCCAAGCATTTGTGTAAGTTCTTTTTGTTCGTTAGTTGGGTATAACAGATCAGAGTCCACACCCAAAACAAGAACAGGTGTTGTTACATTTCCAAGTACATCTTTGAAACTGCCTCTTGCTCTTGATACATCATGGCTGTCCATTGCTTCTGTAAGGATGAGATAGGAGTGAGCATCAAATCTGCCTGCCAGTTTATCTCCCTGGTAGTTGAGGTAGGATTCTACCTGAAACAGTTCGCTGTTACCCTGAAGGCCGCGATTAAATTTTGTTTCATAATTTTCTGGAGTACGATATGTAATCATGGCCATCATCCTTGCTGCCGCCAAACCATCTACAGGCCCGTTGTTTTTTTTATATCTCCCGTTATTCCACTTCGGATCATTGATGATGGCACGGCGCTGTGCATGGCTGATTCCAATCGCCCATGCACTATGTGCTTTTCCCATTGCCATTAAAACAGCAGATCTGATTCGGGAATCCATAATGCAAAATTCCAGTGCCTGCATACCTCCAAGTGATCCGCCCAATGCAAGTTCAACTCCCTCAATTCCAATGTGATCGAGAACAAGCTGCTGAAAATGAACCATGTCGCGTACAGTGATTTTTGGAAATTGATCAAGATATGGCTCTCCCGTAGAGGGGTTCAGCGACCAGGGTCCTACAGAACCGTACGGACTGCCGGGAACATTGATGCAGATGATAAAATATTTTTCAGGATCGCATACATTTCCCTCTCCGAATATTCCGGGAAACCATTCGTCAGCAGCAGCATGCCCTGTAAGGGCATGACAAACTAAAATCACGTTATTTCTTTCCCTGTTAAGCTTGCCCCATGTTTTGTAGGCAGCCTCAGGTTTTTCGAAAATAAACCCGGATTCGGTAATAAATGTTGAATTTAATGTTTCAAGAGTAATTCCGTTGTTCATTACTGATTGTAAAATTAAGAATCCGTGCCGGGACTAACCGGCGCGGAACCGGTCAGTATGTAATAAATTGCACACTGCCTGATAATGGAACCGGATTTTTTATAATATCCAGTACAGGACAGCGGGCTACAGATAAATGCTTTAGCGTTTTAAGCTTTTCTTTATCAGTTTCATTCGTTTCGATTGTTGTTTTATAGGTTACAGATTCAAAACCTGCACGTGCTTCTGTAAGGTTCAGGAATCCGTGCAGATCTAGTTTTCCCTCCACTTCCACTTTTACTGATTTGATATCAATATCCAGAACTGTTGCGTATGCTTTAATGACAATTTCCTGGCAGGCTGCAAATGCACCTAATACATATTCAACCGGGTTTGGGCCTTGATCTGTACCACCCAGTTCAACAGGTTCATCAGATACAAATTTAAAATTCCTTGTTTTGATCCTGGTTAAAAAACCATTCTCAAGTTTTGATTTGGCCTTGAAAACAGCACTGGCCTTATCGGGATTTTCCTGGATACCGTTTATCAGGGCCAGTATAGAATCTTTCAATTGTGCTTCATTCGTAGAAATAATGGTTTCTGCTGTACTCATAACTTTGTATTTTGTCTTTATCGTGAGATGTATGAAGCGCTTGTTATAGTTCTTCATACGGTTAATGGTAGCAGAACTCTGGGGGGAGTTCTGCTATTTTTTTATTTGGATGATGTTATCGGTTGCAATTTTTCTTGATAGAATTGCCCGATTCTTTCAACGGATACGAATCGGGCAATTTTTTTAAACGGTTACTTTTATTTTTTTGAATGCCTGTTCAATGTCTGCAATGATATCATCGATATGTTCGATGCCAACAGATATCCTGATCAGGTCGTCTTTCACGCCGCTGGCTGCCTGTTCTTCATCACTTAATTGCTGATGTGTGGTTGAGGCAGGATGGATCACAAGAGTTTTGGCATCGCCAACATTTGCAAGATGGCTGGCCAGCTCAACATTATCGATAAATTCACGCGCGGCATCATATCCACCTTAGATCGGAAGAG
>PWLN01000250.1 GCA_003559375.1 Balneolaceae bacterium
AAAAGTGACCCGTTTGCTCTGAAACATTGCGACAATAAGAGAGAAGTCAAAATTTTGCAATTTGAATTGGGTTTGTAAATATGAAGCTTATTGAAATTTATTATCGTATGTTCAATTAATTAAAATCAGCGCCATCTATGATTTTGCGATAGCGTATTATGTATACGATGAATGAATAAACCATAAAAAGTACGGAAATGATCATCAAAACGGTATGCAGGGTTTCTGCATCCCTTAAAAAGAAAACCGACATCCAGTAGAGTGCCATTACGTTCACTGAAACTTTTCCTGACATGATCGACATTGCCACCTTACCCCTGCGTTTTTTTATGTGAGCGGAACCGGTAAGTATCAGTAGATCACGAACAACCCCAACAGCAAAATACCATACCGGAATCCATCCGAGGATTACGGTATAGAGAAAAAGGAAGAAGGCCATCAGCTTGTCAGCAATCGGATCAAGGTTTTTTCCAAGTTCCGATATTTCATCGCGCCAGCGGGCAACAAGGCCATCCAGGTAGTCGGATAATATGCCATAACCCAGGAGCAAAACAATGAGGTAGTTGGCTTTGTAATCATTTTCAATATGCAGCCATATAATCGGTACTACAACAAGTACACGAGTAAATGAAATGAAATTCGACCAGGTGTAAATTTCATCTTTTACCAATAGTTTTTTACCGTTAACATTTACTGCGTTATTCATACTGGCTTGACATCTTTTTTTCGTCGGTATAATAATACGTTATTTTTAATCAAAGATATATGCAAATGAAAGATGAAAGTCTGACAAATCCCGGAGTTGTAACATCTCTTTTGATGGAAAACACCCTGGAATCTGAACACGTATACGACGGCCCTTTATTGCAGGTTTATACAGACAGGGTTGAATTACCCGATAAAACAACATCCACGAGAGATTGGATTAAACATCCGGGAGCCAGTGCAGTAGTACCCGTATTTGAGGATGGCACCATCATGCTTCTGAAGCAGTTTCGCTATCCGGCGAGAAAAGTTTTTATTGAGGTTCCGGCCGGTAAACTTGATCCCGGTGAATTACCGCATTCCACAGCAAAACGCGAGTTGCTGGAAGAAAGCGGCATTAGATGTAAACAACTGGTTGAAGTTGGTTCATTTTATCCAGCCATTGGCTATGCTGATGAAATCATATACACTTTTGTGGCATGGGACCTCAAAATTGAAACGCAAAATGAAGATGATGACGAATTTCTACTCAATTATCGTATTCCGTTTTTACAGGCGATTAAAATGATCGAAACCGGAGAAATCTCAGACGGGAAAACGATCTGCACGCTTTTGCATGCTGCCATGTGGTGGAAAAAAAATGGCCCGTTTAAGATTGAACTATAAAAAGCGAGATAGTGACTAAATTGCCAATTATAATTTTACTCACGAATTATGCCATCTTTCACAGCCAGCCTGTAAAGTGAGCGATGCAAATATTTGCCATTAAGTTCACCACGACGAATCAGTTCTTCGACTTCAACACCGGTAAACATCATAAGACAACCATTTTGCCGGAACTGTTCGTCAATGTTCCGCGGGTCGGTCAGACGCAGCTTTTTGATGTTGAGCCCGCTTGGGCTGATGCTAAGATCAATCAGGCAGTAATAGATGTCTTCTGGATCGTTACCGAATTCAATTTTTTGAAGAGATGTTTGGCTGAGTTTCATGGGTCGGCGCTTCTGAAAAATTTGGATAGTTCTTCAAGATAGGTGGTTTTTTAATCTGAGCCTTCGATTTTTGCAATTGAGGGTACTTATTTGCTCATAGAATTTTATGAATTGCTACTATATGTTATGTCATTATGACCCTGTTTGTGTATGATTGTGTTATTCCGAATCCCGGAATTCACTCCCTGTGCCTCTCAATAAAATCACGTGCTTTTACAATTTCAAGTATTTCACCGGTGGCAGCATCTGTAATCTGAACCTGAAACAGGCTAATGATAGCCTGGCTGTGAAGGCACTCAAGTGTTTCGGTAATAGTATTACACTCTTCAGACTCACTCACCAGGTCATTAACTCCCTGCACAATGTATTTCAGTTTTGTTTTTGATTTCTTACCAGTGTTTGAAGCAGATTGTTCTTGTATCAAATCCTCTTCAAAGTAGCTTCTGATCGATTCTTCTGTAACAAACCACTGAACACCCAATTTCCTGCCTTTTAACCGCCCTTCGCGAAGGTAAGCCCGAAGCGTCATTTTACTGATGCCTAATAATTCATGCAGGTCATCAATGGAATAAAGGGTAAGAGAGCCAATTTTTCTGGGCATATCGCACAATTTTTTCTATTTAATACTTAACATTGCTTATACATTACCTGTCATAAAAATACATAAACATACTCTTAGTGACATAATGTAAATTTCATTTGGCAGATTTTGACTTTTGCCGTAAGTTAGTAAGAGTTATTCAAGATAACTTTCCTTATAGCAAACGGTAAATTCCTTCCTCCTCTTCTGTATTACTTAAATTCTCCCTTTGAATAAGTGTGCTTGTGATAAATTAAGCAAACTACGAAGCACATACCCAAACAGATTACTTGACTGTTTTACAGAGTTCTTTTTCAGGTTATGGATATACCTTGCCAATGCAGGGTATCACGGAGTTACAGATTCTATTTTATGGTGGCGAAGTTGTTATCGATCATATAATTGAAACTGTCCTGAAGTTTGCCAAAGACATCGCTATCCACTTCATCCATCTCGATCACCATCCATTCTGCATAGGGTAATGCTGCTTCCATGATGGCCGGAATATCGAGTGTGCCTCTCCCAACTGCAGTCATGGGTTCATGCGGTTCATCAGCGATCGTATCTGTATATCTGGCTGGGCCGTCTTTCACATGAAGAAATCTCACACGGCTGCCAAGTTCACGGATTACTGCTGCTGGATCGAGTCCGGCTACCTGAACCCAATAAATATCAACCTGGAAAAACACATCATCGTTAAGCTCATCAGCCAGCACCTGATAGACAATTTTCTCTCCAACACGGTTTCGAAATTCCCACCAGTGATTATGAAGTCCGAATTCAAGACCGTTTGCTCTGGCAAACTCTGCAACATTGTTATATACCGATACCAGCTCCATCGTTCCATCATAAGACATATAGCGTGGATCTTCCGGCCAGCCATGCCAGATTACCTTGTTACTCTGATATATTTCAGCAAGTTCGAGCAGCGAGTTTTTATCACCGTTTTCAGGCAGTTCAGCATGTATTGAAGATACACGAAGGCCGGCATCTCTCAGATACCCAGCACCCTCTCTGTGAGAGACCCCATCCGGCCAGAATGCGGTTTCCACATGTGTAAACCCGATATCCGCAAGCCTGCGCAGTGTTCCATGAAGGTCCCGTGCAATTTCATTTCTAACCGTATAAAGCTGCATTGAAAGTCCGGGAAGGCGTGTTTCAGTGGCAGTTTGCGAACACCCGGTGAATCCGAGAGGCAGTGTTGCACCCAATAAACCAAGGCCGGTTCGTTTCAGGAAGGTGCGCCGGTCGATAGGTTTGCTGGTTTCCTGAAGTAATGTCTTCATATCTTTAAAATTTGGGTTTTGTGTTTATCAAATAGCTAAGAGTTTCTATTCTGAAATAAGGCCATCAACATTTACTTTAAGCTGGAATATTCCGTTGCAGTCATAAATACAGATATGGCTTGAGCGACAATTACACCGTCAGCATGCGAATCCTGATAAGCTTGCTGCCATTCGGGGTCAGCACGAAAGGCATCCCAATTCGAACGGGCGGCATCAGCGTTTTCATGCTTAATAATAAATATCAATGTGTTATCCCGAAGTTCTGGATCAGTCGGAATCCAGTATCCAATGTTGGTCATGCCATGTTTTTCAAAAAGCCGGAGAGTATGATCCTGAAACCGGCTGTGCAATGCGTCAAGCCTGCCCTCATGTGTGGTATAGGTACGCATTTCATAAACAGCTTCGGTATTGAATTCTTCAGATAAATCATTGGAAAATGGAGAAAAATTTAACATCAGAACAGAAGCAAAGAGTAAAAATGAAGAGACAAGAAGGCTGATTGAGTGTTTCATGTTTGTGGATATTTTGTTTTTGAAAATTGAGGTTTATGAATTTCGGGCAGGTAATTATTGTGGTTCTATTCTTGAAATGTATGATGAATTCATCTAAGATGTTTCAAAATTATATATTGTGAAAATGTATATTCCGGCATAAGTCTGAAGATGTGACATTTTATAATTCATATACCAAAAAATGAGTTTTCAAATAGTGATGAATCTATTTAAAAAATTGGCCATTCTGAACCTGTACTTATTGATGCAACTACCCGCATTTAGCCAACCCATTTTGCTGCCTCTGTGGGATGGCCTTCCGCCATTTCAGCTTGATAAGGATTTGGAAGAAGTTCATACGCGCGAAGGCATTCTCAGGATTAGCAATGTACAAACACCAACTCTGGAAGTTTATCTGCCAGATGAACAGATTAATACAGGAAAAGCTGTTCTAATCTTACCTGGTGGCGGATATACTATCCTCGCCTATGAATGGGAAGGAACTGAATTTGCCGAATGGCTGCAATTGAATGGAATTGCCGGTATTGTTGTGAAGTATAGGCTGCCCGTTTCCGAATCACTGATTAACCCCAAAGAAGTGCCGCTTGCAGATGCGCAACGGGCTATCCGGATGGTTCGCCACCATGCTTCAGAATGGGATATCAATCCTGAACAGGTGGGTATCATGGGTTTTTCTGCAGGAGGTCATCTGGCCGCTACACTCAGTACTCAATATGATAATGAGGCCTATTCCGGAACAAATGCCATCGACGCTCTCTCTGCAAGGCCTGATTTTTCTGTTCTGGTCTATCCGGTAATCTCATTCAGGG
>PWLN01000382.1 GCA_003559375.1 Balneolaceae bacterium
GCGCAGCGAAACCCTTCGCAGCCCAATGGGCCTCTTTTTGTCAGCCTATGCCGACAATGCTTCTGCAGGCCGTATGCAGCAGGAATACGGTGGAGAAATCGTGGATTATAACCGGGTAAAAGAGATTGTGGAAGCTGCCTGGCTGCAAAATGGTGGCAATAGCCGGCACATGCACCAATAAATGGAGAATCGCATGAGAAAACTTATCATCAATACCGTTTTAGCAGCTATCACATATTTGGCAACATTACCGGTATTGTTTGCCCAGGTTGTTGTAAGCCCTGATGGTCCGGTAACCACAATAAGTGAAGCCGTACAAATTGCAGCACCGGGTGATACCATCGAAGTACATTCGGGTATTTACCACGAAAATGATCTGCTGATTGAAAAACAGGTAACACTGACCGGAATCGGTAATCCTGTTATTGATGGAAATGGTGAAGGGTTTATCCTGATTATCCGGGCTGATAGTGTAAATGTGAGCGGTTTTACCATCCAGAGAACCGGCCGAAGCTATATCAGGGATTATGCTGCGATTCTTATCGAAGGGGTATCCGGCTTTGTGATTGAAGACAATCGTATTGATGATGTATTCTTTGGCATCTACCTGGCCGAAACGCAAGGAGGGATCATAAGGAATAACATCGTCAGTGCATATGACAGCCGGGAAGCCTCGTCGGGAAATGGCATCCACCTATGGAATGTGAAAAATCCCATAATCATCGGGAATAATGTAACAGGTATGAGGGACGGTATTTACCTGGAATTCGCTGAAAATGCCGTTATAACTGATAACATCAGCAGCAATAACAACCGTTATGGCCTGCACTATATGTTCTCCGATGGCGGACGATATGAAAACAATACCTTCCGTAAAAACGGCGCCGGAGTTGCCGTGATGTATTCCGATAATGTAGACATGTCGAATAACCTTTTTGAAAATAATTGGGGCGGTTCGGCATATGGCCTTTTGCTAAAAGATATAAGGAACAGCCGCATTGAGTACAACAGGTTTTACAGAAATACTGTAGCCATCTATTCTGAAGGGTCTACGAATGTGGATATCAGACGGAACCATATCGAACTGAATGGCTGGGCGGTTAACATAAAATCGAACAGTTCAAGAAACCGGTTTATTGAAAATAATTTTATTGAAAACAGTTTTGATGTGCGAACAGACAGCCCGCGTAATAATAATCTGTTCGACGGAAATTACTGGAGTGGCTACGAGGGGTACGACCTGAACAGGGACGGTATTGGCGATGTTCCGTACCGCCCTGTCAGCCTCTTCTCCATGATTATTGAAAGGCAGCCGGAATCTCTGATTCTGATGAGAAGCATGTTTGTACGCCTGCTTGATCAGGCCGAGAGAATAATGCCCGTACTCACTCCCAAAACACTATTTGATGAAAATCCAAAAATGCAGAGAATACAATGATTGAGATTCAGAATTTAAAAAAATCATTCGGCGATCTACAGGTCTTAAAAGGATTAAATGTTACCATACCAAAAGGCCAGGCAACAGGAATTGTTGGGCCTAATGGTGCCGGTAAAACCACGCTGATAAAAACAATACTGGGATTGGTGAAACCCGATTCAGGTATATTAGAAGTAAATGGAACAAGGCTGAATGGAGATTGGCTTTACCGGCGCGACATAGGCTATATGCCGCAGGTTGCCCGATATCCCGAGAACATGCGGGTATACGAATTGCTGAATTTTATCAAAGGCCTTAGAGACCAGGATGCTGTTTACGAACATGAACTGATAGAGCAATTTAATCTGCAGTCTGAACTTGAAAAACCGTTACGCACACTTTCTGGTGGTAACCGCCAGAAAGTAGGAGCAATACTGGCAATGATGTTTAACCCGGATATCCTGTTCTTTGATGAACCCACAGCCGGCCTCGATCCACGTTCCAGCCATAAGTTTAAGCTGAGGGTTAAAAAAGAAAAAGAGGCAGGTAAAACCATTTTCATTACGTCTCACATTATGAGTGAGCTGGAGCAATTGGTTGACCATGTCATTTTTATCCTCGATGGAAATATCCGGTATTACGGATCCATGTCGCAACTGCTGGAACTAAGCCAGGAAGAACGGCTCGAAGCTGCCATTGCACGCCTTATGGATGAACCGATAGAAAGAACAGGTTCAGTATCTAAACAATCAGAAATGAAATCTACACCAATAACTTTGGAAATTGCGTAAACACTACTCTCCGGCATGGAGAAAAGAATTGGATTATATCATGAAACTGCTCACACACATTATTAAAACCGAATGGAAAAGCCTGCTTCGCGGTAAGTGGGTTATCGGTTACACAATTATCTTTATTCTCCTTACCGATTCACTTTTACGCTTTGGCGGCGGAGGTTCTGAAGCGCTGCTGAGCTTATCGAACGTGATGCTGCTTTTTATTCCGTTGGTCGGTATGATTTATGGAATTTTGTACATCTACCAATCACGCGAATTTGTGGAATTGCTGCTCACGCAACCCATCGACAGAAAGGTGCTTTACTGGGGGCTTTTTTTGGGAATTTCTACTCCGCTGATGGCAGCTTTTATTATAGGATCAATGCTGCCGCTCGCCTGGCATGGCATCCTGGCTGCTGACAGCACATCATCCCTTTTAGTACTCGGCCTTGGAGGAATGTTAACCCTCATTTTCGTTTCACTGGGATTTGTTTTCGGATTGATGTTTTATGATGACCGGATTAAAGGGTTTGGATTTACAATCGTTGTCTGGCTTTTTCTCGCCATCTTGTATGATGGCCTTGTACTGTTGATCGTATTTGTTTTCGGTGATTATCCGCTTGAGCAGTTTGTGATTGTTGTATCAACGTTAAATCCGATTGACCTGGCAAGAATTTTGATCATGCTTGAATTTGATATTTCGGCATTGATGGGTTATACCGGAGCCGTTTTTAACAGGTTTTTTGGCCAAAATACCGGAATAATGACGGCAAGCGGCATGCTGTTTTTATGGCTGGCAATCCCGACCTGGATGGGATTAAGGATATTCAGAAAGAAAGACTTTTAAAACTGTTGGCATAAGCCCCGAGGGGATAAACGAGACGCTTGCGCCATCTAGGCTGTTTTATTTGATATTCGATATTTCCCATTGGGATCCCTGCGGGGCGATTTTCGATTGCAGATATTCGAGGTTACAGGGGAAATAGCTTAAACCTCAAACCTCAAACCTTGAACCTCAAACCTCAAACCTCAAACCTTGAACCTTGAACCTTGAACCTCAAACCTCAAACCTGTATCCCGCATAAACAAATAGTACTCTCATCCATGCAGATTAACAGGTTCTATGTTATCTTGAACAAATACCCGTAAAATTTTGGCTGAATGTAGCCTGTTCACACCTAAAAAATCATCATAAACGAATTGACTCCTCAGGATAAAAAACACGTTCGGATCTGGTATTGGAGCGGGGCCGTTTTGGTATTCATCATCCTGATTATCGGGGGAATTACCCGGCTTACCGGTTCCGGATTGTCCATCACCGACTGGAAACCCATCATGGGTATCATTCCGCCTGTCACTGAATCACAATGGGAAGCAGTGTTTGATCAATACAAACAGTTCCCGGAATACCAACAGGTGAACCGGGGAATGAGTATGGAGGAATTTAAATTCATCTATTTTTGGGAATACCTTCACCGGCTCGCGGGCAGAGGTTTGGGGGTGGTTTTTGTTATACCCTTTTTCTGGTTTCTTATTAAAAGGAAATTAGACCGGCGTAATTTCAGGCGAGCGGTTTTTTTGCTCATTCTTGGACTGGGCCAGGGCTTTCTGGGCTGGTATATGGTTATGAGCGGCCTGGTGGATGTACCGCGTGTAAGCCCATACCGGCTGGCAGCTCATCTGTCACTGGCATTCGTCATTTTTGGATGCTGTGTCTGGTTTGCTCTCGATCTGAAAGAAAAACATGAGACAAAATCACACAATTATCCGGAATTGTTATTCTGGGTTATCGCATTCTTCATTATCCTGGCTATTCAGATTGTTTGGGGAGCATTGGTGGCCGGGCACCATGCAGGCCATATTTATAATACTTTTCCCACCATGTTCGGCTACTGGTTTCCCCCTGAATTATGGCTGATGCAGCCTCTTTTCCTTAACCTGGTGGATAATATGGTAACCGTACAGTGGATTCACAGGGTAGCAGGTACACTTTTAGTTCTGATTAGCATTCTAATATGGATTCGTGCATTTATGTTAAAGACCAGCTTCACCGTTAAAAAGTGGGCATTGGTACTGCTGGCCGTTTTGCTTTTCCAATATGCAGTGGGAGTTTTTACACTGGTATATCATGTTCCTGTTTGGCTTGGAGTTTTGCACCAGGCCGTTGCCATGATCCTTTTTGGAGTAGCACTAGGGTTTATGCATTTCTTAGTTGTGAGTCGTGAGTCTTGAGGTTTCAGGTTCAAGGATCAAGGTTCAAGGTTCAAGGATCAAAGTACCAAATCGTAAATCACAGATCGCACATCGTGTATCGTACATCCCCAATCTTCATTTCACTTTTGCCACTCACTAAAAAATGAGTCCATATAAACATATCTGGCAGCTTTCACTGCTCAGCTTCATCATTGCCGGAATAACCGGATTTTTTTATCGGTATGGGATGCTCTATCCGATGCCCGAGTGGCTTCATTTTGCAAATATACGACACGCGCATTCTCATCTGATGTTTTTTAACTGGGTTTGTCCGCCTATCATGGCATGGATGGCATCCGGAGTTGTGGATTCTTCCAATCTGTCTGCCATCCGGAAGTTCAAAGTATGTCTTTACACAATGTTGTTTCTGGGGTTCGCTTCTTACCCGTTTTTCTTGATATATGGATATCAATCGGTTCCA
>PWLN01000265.1 GCA_003559375.1 Balneolaceae bacterium
ACAATGGACAATGGACAGAAGATAATTAATTCTTAGTGCATTCCATCTGTCGCTATCGCTCCAGCTTTTCATCCCGACATGTTTATCGGGACTTCCGCTAACGCTCCAGCTTTTCACTTTTAAAAAAGTACCGGATCTGTCTTCAAGAATGCACCTTCGTATCCCTGATAAACTTTCTGGCTGCCAATCGGCTTCCCCATAATCCCATCAATATTGACAAAATAATAAGGCTGCCAACAAGGTAGTACCACTCTCCATATGGCCATGACAATTCATCAATCTGGGGAATATATATTGGTATCAGCCACTCAAACCCGATAGTAATTACAATAGCAGCAAAACTGCCTGCAATAATCCCCTGGAGGATACCTTCCACCAAAAATGGGCGGCGTATAAATGAATTGGTTGCACCTACAAGTTTCATTGCGCGAATTAAATCACGCTTTGCATATATCGTGAGGCGTATGGTATTGAATACGAGAACAATGGCAACCAAAAGAATAAAGATTCCAATACTGACGCCTGCAATCATCAGCATGTCTGTCCGCTCCTCTATTGTTTCAAGCAGAGCCAGATTAAACCGCACCTCATCCACTCCCTCATAGCTCCGAAATTCCTGTACAAGTGAATCAACCTGAATCACACTTACCTCATCTGCTATCACCACACGAAACGATGCAGGCAAAAAATCAAGTGATGCAATCGCTTCAGAACCCATTCCGAATTCCTGTTGAAATACTTTCGACGCACTGTCTTTTGATATATAACTGAGCCCGGAAACTTCGGGTTTACTTACAATTACATCTTCCAACCTGCGAGTTTCCGATTCATTTAAATCTTACAGGAATATTTCGATCTCAACCTGCTGCCTAAGTACTTGAGCCACCTCGTATGCATTATACCCCACCCGAAAAAGCACCCCAATCAATAAAATGGCTATAAAAAGGGAAAACATGGATGTAAATGCTGCGAGCTTGGCTCGCCCGAGCCCGGCAAATCCTTCTTTTAATACATATCCTGCACTCATTTTGAGTAATCTAATTAGTAAATAAAACTCTTATTCCAAAACGGAACCTCCGTTCCGGCATCGGATACCCTGTCGATTCAAAGTAGCCCAGTTGCCCAGCCCGGTCAAATAAATTTTCCCATTTCAGAAGAATCATAAACCATCGAACCCTGGCCGACAGATCAAAGTCTACCCGATAATACGAGGGGTTAAAAAATTCGTTTGTCCCGTGCTGCCAGCGGTTTAGTGGTGAAATAAATTCTGCGGTTCTGAAAATTTGTGGTGATACCATTCCCGAAAATCCGGCCTTTACATAAGTGGCACGATCAAAAAGGTAATTTTTCCAGTAAATATGGCTTTTAATCCATATTCGGTCACCAGATGTATTTAAGATTTGATTTATTGGATTCGGGCTCTCTGACACAAAACTTTTAAACGTACCAGAGACTTCACCTTCAAATACACGGGAATCGAGTGTAAGCCATGCCGTACCGCTGAGCACCTCATACGGATCAATGGCTGTAAATTGATTGTCTTCCCCGATAAATATTCCATTGCTGGTTTCCCTGAAATCACCACGCACACCAATTGTAAAAATATCTGTCAGTCCAAAAGAAACCTCAGCTCCCACTGAGTTTGATTCTTCATTTGGCAGGGCATCGTTTCCAAAATACTGATTTGATGTCCAGTAAAGCGACTGAATGTCGGGGGCTCGAGACAAAAGGCCGCCAAAAACTGAAAGCCTCAGACGATCAGTTGGAGATAATACAAACCTGCCCGAAATTTCTGTTGTAAGGCGACCGTCATTCCAGGTTGTGGCACTTGTCCTGGCGTCGATATTGGCAAAACGGGATAAAGGTTGTGAAGCACGGAGCTCCCCATGAGCTCCGGTCCAGGTCGATTCAGTAAGATTTTGTTTCTCTCTTTCAAATAATACGAATGCACGCGCCGAAGCAGAAGCTGATGCAGAACCTATGCCTATATGATGTCTTGCATAGAGTTCGAGATTCCCAAAATCAGTAGCAATACTATCAGTACCGGCTATTAGTTCCCACGCATCACTCTGATAATGAAGGCCAAATATTGAAGATACATCCCTGGAAATATCCCGGCGGTGATGTAGCTGAACATAGACATCCTTTGATGCCTGTGTGGAATTTGCACTATTTTGTAATGGGCTTGCAATAAATCTGTTGAAAGGGAAAAAGCGGGGATCTGTTATGTTGTATCCAAATGGTTCCTGTCTGTCCAGGGAGTTATTAATATAATTAAACCTTACAAGCCAGTTTTCATTAAGCTGATGGTAAATCCTGGCAACCACCTGTCTGCCTTCCACATTTTGCCTTGTGTAACCTCCCCCATCACGCCTGTCCCAGAATGAGAGTTCAAGATTGGTGGTTTTCAAAAAATTTTGTGTAAATGCGAATTCAAGATTTCTGTGATTGAACTTACTCTCATCAAAGTTCAGATAGGTACGGGGTTGAATAATGTAGTGATCACGCAGCCTTACTTTTGCATCATAAACAGCGCCATAATCAGCCTCCGAGAATTCAGATATCTTGTGTACAGCCAGCCTGTTCCAGTTCACTGCACCGGTTAGGGGGTCGTTCAGCTTCATGCCTTCCATTTCGAGGTTCAGATGCCTGCTTTCAAATGCATGGAGTTCCATAGCATCCATTCTTCCTTTTGTACCCATGCGATATGTGATTACACCTCTTTGAGAGTGAAAACGGTCGAATAAATTTACGAGCTGAGTCCACCTGAGTGTGCTGTCGGTTTCGGAAACGTCAAAGCCCTCTGTTATAGAATAATTCCAGATATGAACAGTATCGGGCCGGGCCCGCCGCTCCTCGTCGGGTGGCGGAGCATCCCATGGTTGTCTTGCACCATCGATGGTACGCAACGGCGGTAAGACAGGTTCACGATCTCTGATTGTTAAAACCGGTACCTTTCTGTAAATATCACCGTTATTTGTGGTATCCAATTGTGCCTGATAATAATACTTACCATAACCTGAAAAAGAATCTTCATACAGATCCGGTGCTGCCTGTAAAAAACCGGAAAACAGAAAAAAGAACGCAATCCAAATTACGGAGTTGTATTTCAAGGATAATTAGGTTTTAGTTCGTAAGGGTAACCGTGTAATCCGATGAGCTGCCGTCTCACACATTCGAGTACAGTTGCCGCGGTTCTTTCTTTATTTATAAGCCTGTCATTAGAAAATATCGTTTGTAATGCAAAAGTATTGCCTTGAAATGAAAAACCCATCCAGACCAGGCCCACGGGTTTTTCGGTGGTGCCACCACCAGGCCCGGCTATACCGGTTGTGGATATACCAATATCTGCATTAAGCAAACTTGCCACTCCTATTGCCATCTGAATGGCAACCTGTTTGCTCACGGCCCCAAAGTTTTCCAGATCTTCTTTATTCACACCAAGCAGCCCTGATTTAACGTCATTCGAATAAGCAATCACACCTCCCTTCATGTAAACACTGCTGCCGGGGATATTGGTAAGTTCATTTCCCAAAAAACCACCTGTACAGCTTTCAGCAACTGCTATGGATAAATTCCTTTCATTCAGAACTCGGCCAATAACTTCTGCGAGTTTAAGATTTTTACCTTTCCCGAAAATATAGGCACCTGCACGTTCTTTTAGCTGTTGCCTGATAAATTTTAGTTTTTCTTCTGCAACTTCATTGTTTTCACCACTGGCACTTATGCGTATGGTTACACCGGAAGGTGCAGGTAAAAATGCCACTCCAACGCCATTATTTACAAATTCGTCAAGATTTCCAATATGATCGCTGAGTGTACTCTCTGGAATTCCTGCCGTTTTATAATATTCTGTTACACACGCATCAAGAAACGGAAATGTATTTCTTATACGTGGTACCACTTCGTGTTCCATAAGGTATTCCATTTCATAAGGTACACCGGGAAGCACTGCAAGATATCGATTCTCTAAATGAAACCACATCCCCGGAGCTGTTCCCATTTTATTAAAAAGTACATCGCACACTTCAGGTACCATCGCCTGCTCAATATTAGATTGAGATAGTTTAAATCCCCTTTTTTTAAAAATTTGCCGGATATGCTCCAGGACTACTTTTTTGTTTACAAGCCTGCATTTAAAAATTTCAGATACAACTCTTTTGGTCACATCATCATGAGTTGGCCCTAAACCGCCGGTTACAATCGTTAAATCTGCCTGACTTAGCGAAAAACTGATGTGTTCATGAATAGCTTCCGGATCATCCGGAATAGTAAATACCCGATCTACAGAAAAACCTGTTTCTGTAAGGTAAATACCAATTTTTGATGCATTTGTGTTGATTGTATCACCAATCAGCAGTTCGTTGCCAATCGAAATAATGTGTGCTTTTTTCATATCAAGAGAAAATAGGGCTTTGTAGAACAACCATAAAATTTTGTATTTCTCAATTTTTCCAAAAACACAGAATTATGAAAACTTCATACCATTTAATTGGTTTGAGTGTTACCTTTAGCTCGTGGATAAAATACCCAACATAATAAGCGGCTTCAGGTTGCTAATGGCACCGGTGTTTCTGATCCTCTTTATTCAGGATGATATCTTATGGAGGGGCCTCAGCCTTTTTGTATTTCTTATAGCTGCACTCTCTGATATTATTGATGGGTATTATGCCCGCAGATACGAAGTGGAAAGTGATTTTGGCGTTTTTCTCGATCCGCTTGCCGATAAATTTCTGACCTTCGCCGGATTTGTCTGCCTTCCTTTTCTTGACCCTCAGCATTTTCCGTGGTGGGCTGTATTTCTTATTGTGATCCGCGACATTGCTGTAACCTCTCTCCGGATCTTTGCAAGCCGCCAAGGAATTGTACTTGAAACAAGGACAACCGCTAAAGCTAAAACAGCCATACAGATGGGTTATCTGTATGTTGCCTTGTTATTTGGATTTCTCATTTTATTTGGCGGAGCATTTGATGAACTGGTGCGTACCATTTATGCTACTAATATTTTTTACTGGGGAATGATGGCGGTTGTATTCATCACGGTTTATTCCGGCATCGAATATCTTATAGTTAACCGGAAGTTATTCTATTCTGCTGCTCATGGAGCAGATTAAGTATTATACAGGCATCTTATTTGGGGCAGGGCTGCTGCCATTTGCACCCGGCACCTGGGGCAGCCTGTTTACCCTGCCATTTATCTATCTTGTTGCATTTTATTTTCATAATGCCGGAGTAATTGCTTTGGTTCTGATTACCATTTTTCTCTCATTGTGGAGTGCGCCTGCTGCTGTCAGGAAACATGGTGAAGATCCGGGCTGTTTTGTGATGGATGAAAGTGCCGGCCAGACTGTAACTTTTCTATTTGTCCCTTTTCATTATCAATGGTACACGGATATTTGGATACTTTTAGGCGGTTTCCTGCTATTCAGGGTGTTTGATATTTTTAAACCATTTGGCATCAGGGTATTGGAGAAAATCAGCGGAAAATTTGGTATATTGTCCGATGATTTACTTGCAGGTGTTTACGCTCTCATCTGTCTTCAAGTGATCCTCTACCTAATCAACGTTTTATAAATGTGAGAAAGCCACTGCCAAACGATGATTATTTAACAGGGGAAATTCAATACTGGCCAGGATTCGATGGAAATCAATAATATGCAGTTAACAATCTTTTCGTATCGTGGCCTATGAAAAACCTGTGCCACTACCAGTTTTTTGAGTGCATAAAGAATAGTTATTTACGTTAATTATACATGATTTTAGATAAACCTTTTTCGAGGGAACTTGCAAAATCCCTTTTGCATATTAATGCAGTAATACTGAGGCCAAATAACCCGTTTACATGGGCTTCAGGTTGGCATTCACCCATTTATTGCGATAATCGCCTTACTTTGCGATATCCTGAAATCCGGAAACAGATTTCAAAGGCTTTTGTAAAAATTATCAATGAAAAATTTGAATCAGCAGATGTAATCACAGGAACTGCAACCGCAGGAGTACCACATGCTGCATGGGTTGCACAAAACCTTAACAAACCACTTGCATACGTACGCGCAACTGCCAAATCTTATGGATTAGGCAATCAAATTGAAGGTGGTGTCGACAAAGGGCAGTCTACCGTTGTTATCGAAGATCTCATTTCTACTGGTGGATCTGTTATTTCCGTGATCAATGCTCTTCAATTTATCGGTGCCGATGTAAATGCTGTTCTTAGTATTTTCACATACGGTTTTGACAAGGCCATTCAAAAGTTTGAAGAGAAACATATTCCGGTTTATACACTTACAGATTACACAACTTTGATTGATGTAGCCCTTGAGCTTGGACGTATTCAGGACGAAGACCTGAAATTATTAAATGCCTGGAGAAAAACTCCTGAAACATGGCCGAATTAAACTCTGAGCCCTTGCAATTTGCTGCAGCAGTTACTGCAGTTACACTGATTTCCGGCCGCAAACTTTCCCGAAATTTTGCATACTACCGTTCAGAAAGGCACCCGGGTCAATTTGTGCATCGAAATGAACTTCTTGTGCTTTGCCATAAAATAAAAATGGAAATATTTGGTATGCATAATATGATGGAAAATCCCGAAAACAGATACTCTCCCTACCTCGTAGCAATAGCCGGGGAAATCAATGACTGTTTTGAGGAACTTCACCGAAAAATCCTCTTTTTTGATCCGTCAACTATATCCAGCATTATACCAGAAATTGATGCACAGCGTTCTTTTTGGAGACAATACAGCGATGAGGATTTTTATGGTGAAAACCTGAACTATTTACTCGAAGCCAGCATATCAAATGCTATACATTCAATCGAAGGCTCCATTAAAAATTTACCTCAGTCAGCTCAATGCTGAAATTTTAGTTGAACATAACACATGATCATGAAGTATCTTATTCCAATTATCAGCCTTCTGTTTCTAACCGGTTGTCTGGACTCAGGTAGCGATCCATTTGGACAACCGGTTGACGATACCGATTTTCTTCTCGAAAATTCAACAAAACCTGGAGTAATCGTCACAAACAGCGGGCTTCAGTACAGAGTTATTGAAGAAGGCGATGGTGAGAAGCCGACTACCGGTCAGGTGGTATTTATTGATTATGTGGGAAGGCTTGTAAGTGGCCAGATTTTCTCACGGTCTAATGGATTGGATTATCTTACGTTAACACAAAATATTCTCCCCGGCCTGTTTGAAGGTATTCAATTGATGAATACAGGCTCCAAATATGAATTCGTAATTCCAAGTGAACTGGGTTTTGGAAATGAACCGCCGGTAAACACCCCTGTAAGGCCAGGCTCCGCATTGATCCTGGAAATAACGCTTGATTCATTCCTGTTAATCCCTGATCAATTTCTTGCTCAGAACTCTGCTAACGAAGATATCCAGGTAACTGACAGTGGCCTGCAATATCGTGTTATTAGAGAAGGTGAAGGTGATAATGCTGGTGCAGGGTCAAATGTTCGAGTGCGTTACACCGGAACATTGACAAACGGGCTTGAATTCGACCGATCACCCGGTAATGATCCAGTTCCTTTTAATACCAACCAGGTATTACCGGGCTTTTCCGAAGCCCTGAGACTAATGAATCGCGGCTCAAAATACCAGTTTTTTATTCCGCCAAATCTTGGTTATGCATCGCAACCACCTGTTGGTTCTCCTATACCGCCTAATGCTGTACTGGTATTTGAGGTTGAATTAGTTGATATTTCATAAGCCTCATTCTTGATCGAAAGTTTCCACAAGCCTGGGTTGTTCATATATATCACGAATACAATCTGTGAAAAATTCAATTATCAAGATTGATAATGGATTCTTATTTTGCGGTCCGAAAAAATAAAAAAACAGGTATGACCAATAAAACCTTTTACATCGAAACATACGGCTGCCAGATGAATTTTGCGGATTCGGAGGTAGTGAATTCAATCCTGATGAACCAGGGAATGGCACCGGTGCAACGTGCTGAGGAAGCCGATGTAATATTTGTGAATACGTGCTCAATACGTGAAAATGCAGAATCACGGGTATGGAACCGGTTAAAAGAATTTCGTGCGCTCAAAAAAAACCGGGGCGATTTAACAGTCGGTGTATTAGGCTGTATGGCAGAACGTATCCGTGAGCAGATTATTGATAAGGAAAAACTTGTGGATATTGTGGTTGGGCCTGATGCTTACCGCGATATTCCCAACCTATTAGCGGAAGTTGAAGATGGCCGCAAAGCGGTAAATGTTTTGCTTTCACTTGAAGAAACATACGCCGATATAAGCCCGGTTCGAACGAGTGGGAACGGTGTTACAGCATTCGTTTCCATCATGCGGGGCTGCGATAATATGTGCTCTTTTTGTGTAGTTCCATTTACTAGGGGCCGTGAGCGAAGCCGGCCGGTTCAAAGTATACTCAGGGAAATTGATGAATTGGAACAGCAGGGATACAAGGAAGTTACGCTACTTGGGCAGAATGTTAACTCCTTTAAATATGAAGGCACCGATTTTACCCTTTTGATGGATGAAGTAAGCAAACGTCATTCTGAAATCAGATTCCGATTCTCTTCACCACATCCCAAAGATTTTCCCGAACCCCTTCTTCATCTGATAGCCGAACGACCGAATCTTTGCAAATCCATACACATTCCCGCTCAATCAGGCAGCAGCAGTATGCTTGAACGAATGAAGCGCCCATATACACGTGAGCAGTATCTTGAGCTGATCGATAAGATGAAGAGTATTATTTCCGGTGTATCACTTTCAACTGATATCATTGCGGGTTTTTGTGATGAAACTGAGGATGAACACCAGGACACGATGAGCTTGATGAAGTTCGTGGAGTTCGATCTTGCCTATATGTTCGCATATTCAGAAAGGGAACGTACCTATGCTCACCGAAAATACAAAGATAATGTACCGGATAAGGTTAAAAAGAGGCGTCTGACAGAGATAATTCAACAACAAATGTCTATCCAGGATAAAAATAATAAGAAGGAAATTGGCCGGCGTCATCTTGTACTGGTTGAAGGGGTAAGTAAACGTTCTGACACTCAGCTATCAGGACGCACTGATACCAACAAGATGGTAGTGTTCGACAGAGAAACCCATCAGAAAGGTGATTACATTGAAGTGGAGATTACTGACTGTACAGCTGCAACACTCATTGCACGTCCCGTAGAAAAAAGTTCAATTGCAAGTTTTAAAAGAGAACCGGCATACGCCTGAACCTTACATTATCAATCACAGCTTTCCACTTGTTCCACCTGGCTGCGCGAACAAAAAGTCATCTGATGAGTTCCATCGAAAAACGAACCACTTACAAAATAAGATAATCCCCGAACAACTCGTCTGATGACTTCCGGGTAATGGGGACTTGCCGCCGGACGATTTGATAGACCGATAAACCGCCCCGAGGGATCCCAATGGCAAATAACCGCTGAACGCTACGCGTACAAAAGATGATCATTTAGTGAGAACCCGTATTAACGGAATGTAAAATCCATTGATTCATAGGATATTTAGCGGATTCAGGTGAATTACAGTGATATTTTTCTGATCTTTTAAGTATATCATTTTAACGAATTTCTTAAAAAAATCATGAAGGATATCAAATCTTTAAAAAAAGAATTACCTGATTTTGCAGAAAAACTAAAAAAATACAGAGAATTGCTTCTGGCAAATCTGGTAATGGTTGGGGAGATACCGGCACCAACTTTTCATGAATCGAGAAGAGTTGAATTTATACTAAACCGCTTTGATGAAGCTGGAATGACCGATTCATCGATCGATGATGCAGGAAATGGGATCGGTGTACTCTCAGGTACAGACAATAAAGCGGCTATCTTGCTGAATGCTCACGCCGATACAATCTTTTCAGACAAAACCGACCATACAATGCAGGTTTCGAGTGATACGATAACCGGCCCAGGAGTAGCTGATAATGCTATTGGCCTGGCTGCGATGATTACCCTTCCATATATTCTGGACGATCTTAATATAAAACTAGAGAACGACCTTGTTTTGATGGCTGGTGTAAAAAGCCTTGGAAGGGGCAATCTTGAGGGCATGCGTTTTTTTCTTGAGAAAAGTTCAATCAAAATCAAGAATGCGATCTGCATTGAAGGAATTCAGCTTGGCAGGCTGAGCTATTCATCAATAGGGATGCTACGGGGTGAAATCACCTGCAGGGTACCGGAAACCTATGACTGGTCACGATTCGGAGATTCAAGCGCGATTCTCACCCTTAATGAAGTAATTAATAAAATCAATGATATGAGGTTGCCAAGGAGGCCCAGAACAAGTATCGTAATGGGATCCATTGAAGGTGGCACATCATTCAACACCATAGCACGAGATGCAACATTGAGGTTTGAAGTGAGGTCTGAATCGCAGGAAGTTGTAGAACGGGCTGGTGAAACCATCAATGATATCGTACTCGAAGTTTCATCCAAAACCGGCGACCAGGTTGAACTGGATATATTTGCTAAACGTATACCCGGAGGTATTCCTTATGCCCATCCGCTTACTCGGTGTGCGCGTGTGGTTATGGAGAGCCTTGGCATCGAACCACGGCTTGCTCCGAGTATTTCCGAATTATCAGCACTCATTGACAAGAATATTCCGGCACTAACCCTTGGTGTCACAATTGGTGAAAGGACTTTCAAAACTAATGAAACCATACAAATTGAGCCAATATATAAAGGACTGGCTCATCTCATTGGAACCATTTTAGCTATAGACGGAGGATATTGTGAGTAATCTTGAAAACTGGATTAATAAAAATACCTATCACCATTCCGAATTCTGGGATATAAAACAATTGGTTGAGGTTAAAGAAAAAAAGAACCTAACCATTTCTTTATGCCTTCCTACACTTAACGAGGAAAAAACCATCGGCAAGGAGGTAATCATATTCAAGTCGGAGCTTATGGAGCGTTATCCCCTGCTGGATGAAATAGCTGTTATCGATTCCGGTTCAGAAGACAAAACTCTTGAGGTAGCAAAAAATTACGGTGCCGACACCTATCTTGCATCCGAAATATTACCCGGGCTTGAACCAAAACGTGGAAAAGGAGAAAACCTGTGGAAAGCCATTTATCAGTTAAAAGGTGATATCATCGTATATGTTGATGCAGATATCAGCAATATTCATCCAAGATTTGTCTATGGGTTGGTTGCACCTCTCATTTATCGTGATGAGGTTAAGTATGTGAAAGGTTTTTATGACAGGCCGCTCGCATTTTCAGGAAATATTCGTCCCTCCGGTGGTGGCAGGGTTACAGAAATTCTTGTACGCCCGCTGTTTTCACTATTCTTCCCCGACCTTACGGCCCTGATTCAGCCACTTTCTGGCGAGTATGCAGTTAGGCGTGAAGTACTCGAACAAATTGCATTCCCGATCGGATATGGAGTGGAAACCTCTCATCTGATAGATGTTTATCATATGTACGGATTGGAAGCATTTGCACAGACTGACCTTGATAAAAGGGTTCATGAAAATAAACCCACACAGGCACTCGGGAAAATGTCGTTCGGTATATTACAGACATTTATCAAACGAGCAAAAGCACTCGGAGTTTTGAACAAAGCGGAGCATACAACGCTCCTGCGCCAATTCCAGGTCAGGCAGGATCAGTATGAACAAAATTTGATCGAAATTATTGAGGAGGAACGTCCGCCAATGCTTGAAATTGAAGAGTACAGAGATAAATTTAAATCATAAAAGCCCGAAATAATAGTAACCTTCATTTCAAATTAAGCATAGATCCAAATGCCATCAATAAACCTGCATAAACGATTTATAGATCTGTCAAAACCGCTTGTTCAGGCTCCTACAGGTACCACACCACAGCTTTCAGTACTGGAAAATATTCGCTTGATTGCATACGACTTCTATGGCACCCTGTTCATTTCAGGTGTTGGCGATATAGGTGTTGATGACGGAAAAATTGACGCCCCGATTCTCGCCGAAGTTCTGCAAGATTCAGAAGTAAACATACTTTCATCCGATGCTGCTGTAAAATGCTTGGAATTTTATAATACTGTGGTAGCAGAGTACATCGACAAGTATAAAAATCAGGGAATAGAGTATCCCGAGCCGGATATTCGAAGCATTTGGCAGTCTGTGCTAACGATGTTAAGAAAGCATGAATTCGTGAAATTTCGTGAAAGCAGTGTCCTTTATGAGCAAGTATCTGTGGAGTTTGAGGCACGAATGAACCCTGTATGGCCTATGCCAGGAGCGTTAGAAACGCTGAACTATTTTCAGGATAAAGGAATACTACAGGGAATTATTTCAAACTCCCAGTTTTATACTCCAATTGTGATGGAAGCACTTACCGGTTACTCCCTGTCCGAACTCGGTTTTTCAGAAGAACTATTGCACTGGTCTTTTGAAGAAAAGATGAAAAAACCAGGCCTCGTGTTTTATAAAAATTATTTAAAAAAAGTTAATGCCTGTAATTCCGAAATAAAACCGGAAAATATTTTATATCTGGGCAATGATATGCTGAAAGACATCTACCCTGCTCATACAGTAGGAATGAAAACAGCACTTTTCGCCGGAGACAAAAGGTCACTGAAATGGCATAGAGATGATAAGCGTTGCGCAGATATTAAACCCGATCTGATTATTACTGAGTTCATTCAGTTAAAAGAATGCATCATCTGATCATACCGGTATTCACTCTATACTCTCATTGATCTACAAAGTGCGATGTGAGGCCGTAGGTGTGCAATCTGTAGCATTTTGCCTGAATCCTGTATCCCTCAGGGGTCGGGATGTCGCTATCTCACCACCAGTATCCAGTATACGCTATAATCCGAAACGCGTCTATCCGGCTCAACCCTGCAAGGATGTCTATGGCACGACCCGGGCTATGGCATCCAGTATTCAATGTTTTTTACATATAAAAATCTATGTAACATCCATTATTTCAAATCGCAATCCAAATCACTTCAAAAGGCTGCAATTGTGCTTTCCCATTTGCAATTAATTTCTTGCCCGATAAAATATCAGTGTACTCTTTTCCTGTTTCAAGTGGAATAGAATTTGCCCTAAAATCAACTTTCTTAACTTTACCGGTAACATTTGCCAGTACAAGAACCTGTTCGGTTTTATCAAGGTCCCATCGAAGCAAACAAAAAACTTCAGGATCGATATCATAAACCTGCTGCCATCCAAACGGATGAAATGCCGGATGCTTTTTTCGTTTTTTTATGACTTCTTTAAGTTGATTGAATACTCTGTGAGTGGTTGTATCCGGATTATTCAGTTGTTTATCCAGCTCTTTGTATCGCCACTTTTTTCGGTTTATTGTTCGATATCTGCCAGTGATGGATACTCCCTGTATGTTATTGGGCGATGCCGTCAAATTGTGAAAGTATATTCCGGGTACCCCTTTAAAGCTGAGCATCAATGTCTGCGAGCACAGGTATCTCAGTTCCTGCAGGGATTGGTCTCCATTCGGTGTTTTGAAAGCATCGAAATATGTAATATTCAATTCATAAGGGCTTAATGAACCGTCCGGATTTTTCTTTTCAGATACAAACCCTCCTTTCTTTTTGATATCGTCTACCAATTTATCGAATTCCTCCTGTGGTACAAGCCCTTCCAAAGGCCTTACTCCAATTCCATCATGTGATGATGCAAAGTTAAAATAAGTACATCCTACAGGAAGCCTGTTGAGCGATTTAACCCATTCTGTCATGTAAGATGCATTCTCGGTTAATATGGCATGTAGTAATAGGGGTGGCAGGCTGAATAGATAAACCATATGGGTTTCATCCCCATCGCCAAAATAACTGATATTTTCTTTGTGCGGTACATTAGTTTCAGTAATAATAGTGGCATGAGGTGCAAAACAATCGGTGAGTGTCCGCATCAGTTTTACAATTTCATGAGTTTGCTCAAGATGGATGCAGCTTGTTCCGGGCTCTTTCCAGATAAAAGCCACCGCATCGAGCCGTATCACAGACAAACCTTTACTCAAGTAATAAAAGAAGATATCAAGATATTCGAACAGAACATCCGGATTTGCAAAGTTTACATCAATCTGGTCATCACTAAATGTAGACCAAACAAATTTTTCGCCATTCTTTGTGTGTACAGGTGTAAGCAGTGCGGAACTTCTGGGCCTTGTAACCATTGAGAGATCAACTTCGGGCTCCACTTCAATAAAAAAATCTTTATAAGGTTCTTCTTTCTTCAGATACTTCCTGAACCAATCGCTATGCCTGGAAATGTGGTTCATCACTAAATCACCCATCAATCTGAAGTCTTTGCTGAGTTCAAGAATATCATCCCAGCCTCCAACGCTTTCGTCTACACGGCGATAGTCTACAACTGAGAAACCGTCATCAGATGAGCTCGGGAAAAATGGTAATATATGGACACTGCTTATCGTGCTTTTCAGATATTTTTTCAGAAACTCATGCTGTTTCCGGAGCATTGAAACCGGCTCTCTCCTTTTTGGTTGTACCATGTCTGCATAAGTAATGAGAATATGATCTTCCTGCGACCAAATTTCCTGAATAGGAATTCTCTCCCTGGGTTTTAATCCAAATTTGTTGATGTGCATCTGAATTCTTTTCATACACTCATCAACCATCTCATCTCCGTAAATTACCTTAAAGTGATAGCGGAGTTTAATTTCTGTCTCCTCGCAGTAAGGTGCTCCATCCATAAATAAATTCAATATTTATTTTTAACCGTCTATCGATATAATGTGCCTAAACTAACAACATTTTGCACTAATTATAAAGGAAATCAAGGCAGATAAGTTCATTTTTCTTTTAAAAAATTGTGTAATGCAATTTATTACAAGTTTCAGATGTTTCTTACCTTTATTGATTTAAGAGATTAAGTTCTATGGACAGGCAAGTATTTCAGGAAAAATTTGGATTGACCGGAGAGTCGGATGCCATCCGACAGGTTGTTGATAAAGTGATGCAGGTATCCGGCACTGATATCACTGTTCTTTTGCAGGGAGAGAGCGGTGTTGGAAAAGATGTAACCGCACGGGCTATTCACGCCTTGAGCCAGAGAAAACGAAAAGATATTGTAATCGTTAACTGTGGCGCGATACCTGAAGGTATTATTGAAAGTGAGTTATTCGGCCATGAAAAAGGATCTTTTACCGGCGCCCATGAAGCAAGAAAAGGCTATTTTGAAAAAGCAGATGGCGGAACCATTTTTCTTGATGAAATCGGAGATACCCCAAAAAATGTACAGGTTAAACTGCTACGTGTACTTGAAACCGGCGAATTCTTCAGGGTAGGTTCCAGCAAGATGTTCACAGCTGATGTAAGAGTAATTGCTGCTACCAACAGGGATTTATGGGAGCTTGTACGCAATGGTTCATTCCGGGAAGACCTTTATTACCGTCTGGACACCGTAAAAATAAAATTACCGCCACTCAGAGACCGTAAAGAGGATATCATCCCCATTTTTCGAAAATTTGTTACTGAATTTTCTTCCAAATACGATTCTGTTTTTCAGGGATTTTCTGACGAAGCTAAAGACCTGTTGATCTCATACCGCTGGCCGGGGAATGTTAGGGAACTGCGTAATGTGGCAGAGCAGCTTGTTGTGCTCGAAAAGTCTCAGTTCATCGATAAAGACCGACTTCAAAAATATTTAAAAGGCAGGCAGTTTCATGGTTCTACTGATAATCTGCCTGTACTTTCTGATAAAAGGTCTGAAGATCCATTTACCTCTGCAACAGGAGCAGCGGATATGGGAATTATATATCGTGCCCTTCTTGAGATGAAAACAGATATTTCAGATCTGAAAAAAATGCTGGCAAATTTTCTATACACTACTCTTTCGGATAAAAGTACTGTTAAAGCACTGCCAGCAGCGATTACCCGAACAATCGATCCTAACGATATTTCAACCCACATCAGAGAACAAATCAATGATGCATCACTTGGTATTCGCTCTGCAGATACCCTGATAAACACAGAGATAAACGACGAGGATGAGGTTATCAGTTTTTTCGGTGGCAAGGAAATACCCTCAATTGAAGAAGCCGAAAAATTTCTAATAGAACAGGCTCTCAAGCGTTATGATGGTAACCGGCGGAAAGCTTCTGAAACGCTGGGAGTTAGCGAGCGAACACTATACAGAAAACTGGATCAGTATGGGCTTCAATAGATTAAAGTTTATCATTATACCGTTAGTCGTTGTTTTAACAGCTGCCGGATGTATTTCTTACAGTTTCACAGGAACTTCAATTCCCGCAGATGTAAGAACGATCTATATCCCCTTTTTCCCTGATCGCTCTCAAAGTGGCCTCGGCGATCTTAGTGACCGCTTGAACCGTGCACTTATCAATCGTTTTGTGAATCAAAGCAGGCTTTCACTTTCAAATGATCAGGATGAATCGGATGCATTTGTGGAGGGTGCAATTCAGAGCTATGTAACCCGACCGTTTAGTATAGGGGGCGACCAGCAGGCTAACCTTAATGAAGTTCAAATTACTGTTAGAGCTACATTTCAGTATGCCCGGGACGACAGCCCGCTTTGGACTAAGAATTTCAATGGAAGTGCCACTTACGATGTTCTGGAAAACCCTGTAGATGGTGAAATCGAAGCAGCTGAAGCAGCATTACAGCAAATTTCAAATAATATGTTTAACGACGCCGTAAGCAGTTGGTAATATGCCGTCAGTTAGTTAACATGCTGAATGGAGCTAAAACACTACCAAATACCGGATTCATACAAAACGATTATTGATAAGTTTGAAAACGACCCTGAGGCTGCCATTACCAGCCTAAAAAGCAGGGTTGAAAAGAGAAATGCGGGAGCCATAGGATATTTTTTTCTTGCCTGGTTGTATCTGAAAAATAATGATACTGAAAATGCCATAGAAGCTGCATGGAATGCAAGAGTTCGTGCGCCTGGCAGCCGGTACATTAATAGTTTACATTTTTTTATTGAACACCCCAACCGGTTTGATGCGTGGCTTCCTCAGTATCAGCGGCCGGTTTTTAACCGGGAAATTCAAAAAATTTTAATCTCACATCCCATTCAGGATCTTGACACCCTGATCAGTAAACTTTCATCTGTAGATAGTGTAAAGATTCGGCCCGGCACTAAAGATAAAGTTGAACGCGATCTAAGTGCCGAAAGTGCTGATGTTGATGATATTGTTACAGAAACGCTTGCCGTAATCCACGAAAAACAGGAGAATTTCGAAGCTGCAATTCATGCTTATCAGCGCCTTATTGAAACAAATCCCGATAGAAAGGATTACTTCATGAAACAAATCAATCGCCTGAATAACAATACAAAAAAGGGAGTTGACAGCAGCGATTAACCTTCTGCTCTCACAAAGGCATTGTTTACTTTTTCATGTGCAATAGACGTGCTGGGACCGTGACCCGGATAAACAATTGTATTTCCGGGCAGGGTGTAGAGTTTATTTCGGATAGTTTTGGATAGTAAATCAAAATCCCCGCTGTAAAGGTCTGTTCTTCCTATACTTTCATAAAAGAGAACATCGCCGGAGATCAACATGTTGTCATTTTCGAAATAAAGAGAAACATGATCCGGTGAATGTCCTGGCGTGTACATTACATCAAATACAAAACTTCCTACAGAATTATTTTGCTTTTCCGGGAGCGGCTCAGGAGTAAAATCAAATCCTGATGACCGTACCCCAAACATGGCTGCCTGATTTGAAAAGTTATTCCATAGGAAAAGATCATTGTGGTTTAGGTAAACCGGCACGTGAAAATCCTTTAAAATACGATCAAGCCCAAGCACATGGTCTACGTGAGCGTGTGTAAGTATAACAGCAATCAGTTTAACTGCTTTTTCATCTAATTTTCCAAGAAAACTGTTGTATTCACGGGGTTCAAAAAAACCCGCGTCCACAAGCAGCCCCTCGCCTTCCCTGCAAAGCAGATAGGTATTTTGAGCAAATGGTCCAACCTCAAAAATTTCAATATCCATAATGAACAGACATAAAAAAAGGATGCAATGGCAATCCATGCATCCTTAGTTAAAAAGATACTTTCTGATATCAGCCTTTTTTGTAACGACGATTGAAACGGTCGATACGGTCTGCTTTCTTCTGAAGTTTTTTATTCTGGTTGTAAAATGGGTGATTTTTTGAGTCAACCTCACTTTTGTAAATACCTTCCTTGGTTTTAATAGTGCTTCGTGTCACAAATTCAGTGCCATCACTTAATAAAACTGTAACTTCATTATAATCTGGGTGAATACCTTTCTTCATGGTCTTGCGGTTCTTAATTACGTAATAAATCGTTTGCCGGAATTTTTAGCAGATAACAAATATACGGGTTCGCGTGAGTTATTGCAATTATTTAGATGTATGCCTCACACATCCAGGTAATCATCTTCATCGAAGCCGGTAATCTCACCCAGCATACTTCCAAGCATATCTGTGTATGATATTGCTTCATCGGCATCATCCTTGCCAATTTTTGAGTTCTGATGCAATGCTTCAATCACAAGATCCATCAATGCGTATAATTCATCGCCACGGGAGCTGGTATATGTCTCCGTTACCTTTTTTAAACCGGCGACATTGAGTAAACTTTTTTTATAATCCTTGTTGCTGATCTGCCCGGGAACCTCAAGCAGATTGCCTCCGGCAAACCAGTTCAGAATTTCATCGTATTCATTCACTTCATCATCCCGTTTTCTACGCTGCGGATCCGGAAAATATTCTCTGAATGTAGTGTTTATGGCCTTACCAATAATATGCTTGGCTACATTCACCGCACCTTCCTGTTCACCCTCATAAACCAGTTCCAATTTACCGGTGAGTGCCGGAATCATGGCATAAAGATCGGTAACCCGCAATGTGGTTTCCTTTTCACCATTCAGAACAGCCCTTTTCTCGGCAGAGGAGATAACCTGTTCCATTGCCGTTATCGTCATACGTGTGGAGACCCCGCTTTTCTGATCGATATACTCACTTTTTCTTGCCTCAAATGCTACATTTTCGAGTACCTTTTTAAAGCTATCAGGAATATGGATTGTCAGTGTTTCGTCACGGTTAGTCCATGCTTCCTGTTCGGTAATTTTTATACCCACTTCAATATCACGCGGATAGTGGGTAATGATTTGTGAATCGATACGGTCTTTTAAAGGTGTAATGATATTTCCGCGATTTGTATAATCCTCAGGATTTGCAGAAAATGCCATAGACACATCAAGTGGGATACGAATATTAAAGCCCCTGATCTGAATGTCACGCTCCTGCATAATATTTAGCAGTGCTACCTGAATACGCGGCTGCAAGTCTGGTAGCTCATTTATCACAAAAATGCCGCGATTTGTTCTTGGAATAAGGCCGTAATTGATTACCTCCTCACTGGCTAGAGCGAGCTTCAATGATGCCGCTTTTATCGGGTCGAGGTCACCAATCAAATCAGCAACGGAAGTATCTGGTGTTGCGAGTTTTTCCCCATACCTTTTCGACCTGTGCAGCCAGGATACAGGAGTTTCATCACCGTACTTCTGAACCATTTCCTTTCCATATTTTGAGATTGGATTAAAAGGATCATCATTCACCTCAGAACCATCAATAACGGGAGTATATTCGTCAAGAAGTGAGACAAGCATTCTCAGTATGCGGGTTTTTGCCTGACCGCGCAAACCTAACAAAATCAAGTCATGTTTTGCCAGAATAGCATTCACAATTTGAGGAATAACTGTTTTTTCATACCCAAGAATACCGGGAAACAGAGGCTCATTGTCTTTTATCATCCGAAGCAGGTTTTTTCGCATCTCATGCTTTACCGACATCGGCTGCCAGCCACTTTCCTTAAGACTTCCTAATTCTTTTATTTTTTGATGCATATCACTGATTATTTTTAAAATGATTTACTAATGGTAACTCATTTATCGGGTACTTCATTTCGAAAAAAGTTCACAGATGAAAAAACTTCAGTTAAATTTTTTGCTTTAATGATGGTTTCCTCCCATTCAAGTTCAGGATCAGAGTCACTGGTAATCGCGCCGCCCACAGGATATATCAGTTTTCCGTTTTGCAGAATGCAGGTCCGGATTACAACATTGAAATCAAAATCATTATCAGGTGTTATGTAACCAATTGCTCCGGAATAGATCCCTCTACGATAATTTTCCAATTCTTCAATTTGCCGCATCACTTCAATTTTTGGTGCTCCGGTCATCGAACCCATTGGAAAACAGCTTTTAATGACATCTACAACATTTTTGTCTTTATTTATTTCGGATTCTACCGTTGAAATTAATTGATGAACAGTTCCAAATGATTGCACATCAAAAAGCTTTGTTACCTTCACACTTCCCGGCTCAGAAACTCTCGACAAGTCGTGCCTTACCAGGTCTACAATCATCAGGTTTTCCGCACGGTTTTTTTCACTGTTAAGTTCGTTTATCCGAAGCAGGTCGATTTCAGAATTTTCACCTCGTTCCGCTGTCCCCTTAATTGGTTCCGATATAATCTTGTGTCCTGATTTCTTTAAAAACCTTTCGGGGGAAGAACAACAAACTGAAAAGTCATTTAATCGAAGATAAGCTCCAAAAGGAACCGGATTAACCGAACGCATCTGAAAATACAGATCATAAGGGTCTGACCATAAAACACCAGTTAGCGGATACGAATAATTCAATTCATAAAAATTCCCCTCTCTGATGAGTTCTTTTATTTTATTAACCTTACTTATATATTGTTGTTTGCTGATAGCCGGTATAAAAGATTGGTATGAAAATGGTGCATTTCGATGATTAAGTCTACTTTGAATCGTTGAATAATTATAATTTCCATTGATTAGCTCTAACTCACCATTTTCGATTTTTATCAATGTGGCTGGCTGCATAAAATACATATCAGGTACTCTTGCCAATTCATTATTACCGGATGTTAAATCCTCAACGTAATTTTTCAGATCGTAACCCAGATACCCAAACAGCCAGCCTTTAATTTCCGCACGAAATTGCCGAAGTGCTTCCCAGGGGTTCATCTCAAAAACCTTCCTTTCGCCATCAATGGTTTGTTCTATATGTGATCCAAATGCCACAATATGGTTTACCGGTTGGGCAGCCAGGTAAGAGCACCCCGATGATGGATGTCCCGGCAGCTGGGATTCCAGTAGAATCATCTCTTGATCCTTGAAGACAGGCTGTAAAGAGTCAATAATATGCCGGTCAGAAAATTTCATCTGTTGAGGATACGGTTTTATGAACTAATGGAAAATGATTGATACAATGAATCCAAACAAAGCCTGCCAGACTATGGTACAGTAGATTCTGTGATTATGATTCAAAAGAAATTTGTTTCAACACAATTTCTATGTTACAGGTATGGTGTTTAACTTTAGATAAATATCCAGAACTTCCCAATATGTATAAATTTCTGTTCAGGCCGCTTCTTTTCAGGTTATCATCAGATTATGCCCACGAAATCACAATCAAGTCAGCATCCCTGCTAAGTCAATACAAGTGGTTGTTAAAAATTACCGGTGCATTATACGGGTATTCAGATGAATCATTAGAACAAAAAATCGGAGGCCTCCGGTTTCCAAATCCCGTTGGCCTTGCTGCGGGTTTTGATAAAAACGGTACAGCCGCACCATTCATGCAGAACCTTGGCTTCGGATTTGTAGAAATCGGAAGTGTAACCGCCAATTCTTGCATAGGCAATCCTAAACCAAGAACATTCAGGCTGCCAGAGGATCAATCATTAATTAATCGTCTTGGGTTAAACAATGAAGGTGTTTTAACCATTTCACGCAGGCTTAAATACCGAAATCTATCCATACCAATGGGGGTCAATATTGCCAAAACTCACGATCCATCAATTATAGGTGAAAGAGCCATTGAAGACTATCGAACAAGTTTCGATATGGTAAAAAATATTGCTGATTATATTACCCTGAATATTTCGTGTCCAAACACAACGGAAGGAAAAACCTTTGAAGATCCGGATTCTTTGTATAAACTATTGAAAAGTTTGGAAATAGAACACGATGCAAGCCTGCCGCCTGTTCTTGTAAAATTTTCTGTTGACCTTGATGATTCCCTGCTTCATGAGCTGCTGGATATTTGCGAAGGTTTTGCAATTGAAGGCTATGTTGCAACGAATACATCTTCACTCAGAGAGAACTTAAAAACCCGGGAATCCGTAATTCAACAAATTGGCAAAGGAGGTTTAAGCGGAAAAGCAATCGGTGCTAAAAGCACTGCCGTAATTCAGAAAATTCATTCCTATACAAAAGGGCTGAAGACCATTATTGGTGTTGGGGGCATCAACAGTACGGAAGATGCTATAGAAAAATTAAAAGCCGGTGCCGACCTTTTACAAATATATACCGGGCTGGTCTATGAAGGCCCATCTTTAATCAAAAAGATCAACCGCGGTTTGGTAGCATATATGGAAAAACATGGAATTGATCATGTATACCATATTAGAAAAGTTAAAACTCGATAGGAAAGACAAATATACAATTCAGGGACGGGAAATCAGTCTCTGTAGGCGTAAACCGAAACAGACGTTCAATCGCCGCCTCAATTGACTGGGGTATTCCTGATCTGTCCATACCGTCAATCTGTTCATAACCAAGAATTGTTCCATTTGTATCTACCTCGAACAAATAGCTCACCTCCCCTCTCATCGAAAGGTTTTGAGTCCATGAGGGATAGGTTATGAGTTCCATAAATCCGTTAATACCACCTTCGACGTCTACCTCAAACCCATATTCCTCACAAAATGCTACATCACCCGATTCATCAGGAATCCCTTCTATGCCGGAATAAAAAGGCAGATCTTCTGTTTCTATCGAATCTGGAACAGCAGGTTCAGGCCTTTCAATGGTTTGACGCAGAATTCGAACACGGGGAATAATCTCTGTTGAAGCATAATATGATTCAATATGTGTAAGTATGGCTCTTGTACTATCCCAGTATGCGCCTTCGAATGGAAATATCTCAGATAAATCCTCCAGAGTATATGTTGAATCTGCAATTTCCTGCCAATAGATAGTTTCTTGTTCTGTAATTGTTGTATCCTGAAGAATCACAAATGAGGAATCTTTCAGTGCCTGAAATTCATTCCTTTCCATATTCAGGGAATCCTGAATAGAGAACCATATTCGAATACTTTCCTGTAAAACAGAATCTTTCTGTGCAGCTTTCATATACTCTCTGGCAGCCTCGAACAGTAACAATGCCCTTTGTGAATCACTGGTACCGGTATCTGCCAGCTTTTTAAGCTCCTCTGCCCTGAGTATAGCGGATGAGTCAGGAATATCCGCCAATATGTTAAGATAAAGACTCTCAACATCAAACACATCTTCAGACTCTAATGGTGTAAATTCAATATCCATCCTCTCGGCAAGCCTTTGAAAATATATGGAACTGGAATCAGTTTCTTTAAGTTTATCGAACCAGGTATATGCCATATCCCTGTTATCCTGCAACAAATCAATTTCAGCAAGTGTATAGAGCGACATTGTTACCAGGTTTTTTTGTGTTGCTTGCTGAACAACTTTTTGATAATAGACTTTTGCACTATCCGGTTTATTGAGCGACATGAAGAAGACATTAGCAAGCCTGTATTGCAATTCAAGTATCTCATTTTTCATCGCTTCCTGTTGTTCTGGCTCGAATGGAACCTCGCTTAAATCTACCGAATGTACCACTCCAGATGTTGACGCCTGTTCTGCCAACATTATAGTTTCGTCTTCACTGCCCGTAATAACCAACTGGTCGAAACGGCTGCCGCTCACATCCGCCCTTCTTCTCCAATTATCAGCAAGCGGCCGGTCACCCCAAACTGCCTGAAATTGAAGACTGGCATCAGCGATCATGGCCATGCTTCGAATATTTAGAAATCCGTGTTCAACAGATGTACCTGCATCGGCGACCTGGCCAGGTTCTTCAGCTACTATCATTCTGTCTCTCTGTTGTTGCATCCGGCTGAGTTCCTCTTCCAGTTTTTCCATTTCAATGCGCTGTAATTCATCTATCAGGGCATCCAGATCTTTGGGCGAGAGGTTCGCAATCCCGATAAGGCTGTCTTTTCTGGCTATTTGAGATGTAATTCTGGCATACTCACCAAAAGAGTCGGCAAGTTCGCGGGCATTAAAATTCGATGGAAGCAACTGTGCATCTACCCTTTGTGATGCTGCTGAATCAAAGTAGGCAGCAGCAAGGGTATAGTTTTCGAGTTCATCACGATAAATTTCACCAATACCAAAGTATGTTTTCGCTCTTATCAGATTGCCCGGCGGCTGCATTCTGTCTCTCAGTACCTGGTTGTAATTATTAATTGCCAACTCCGGATTACCGCTCAACTGCTGAGTTCGGGCTATTTCATATTGAAGTTCATTCCTGTATTCAAAAAATTTATCGTCTCTCCTCATCTGGCGATAAATTGATTCTGCAAGGTCATAGTTACCAATCTTTCTTGATACTTCAGCCTGTTTTCGCCTTGAATTAAATTCAAGGTCATAACTTACTCTTAATTCATTGATTTGGGTGTAAGCAAATAATGCCTGAGTTTCGATGCCAAGAGATTCATAATTCTGCCCAAGTAAAAAGAACCCTCTGGCTTGTTTTTCCCGGTCTTCAAGGCCTGGAATACTTTCTTGCAAATATTCGATGGATTGTTCATAATTTCCTATGGCTGCATGGAGTTGTGCCAGTACTGCATAAATTTCAGATCGCAGGTTTAAATTCCATTGCGGGGAAATATCAGCTTCGATTTCAAGAAAGCGGATTCCTTCACTATAGTTCGACATTTCCAGGTAGGTGAGCCCTTGCCAAAGAATACCCTCACCCTGCAAATCTCCTGCAGCCAGGGTTACCAGTTCCTGGAATTTTTCAAGTGCAGAAAAAAATTCGGACCTGTAGTAATATGATTTGCCAATAAGTGCGATTGCAGGTAACACATATTTGGATTCCTCGTGATTCCTGAGAATTGAGCTGCCTCGTTCTATTGCCTGTTCAAAATCGGATAACCCTGCATTGGTTGGGGCTGTATGAATACGAATAGGCTGCATGGGGTTTATAAGCGGAGCCTGTCTTTTATTCTGTTTTAAACCCTCTGAGTAAAATTGTTTGGCATTATAAAAAGTGTTGTAGTACGCAGTAAAATCACGCCAGCTCTGTTTTAGTACGGAGCAGCCTGATAATATGAAGCACGCTAAGATGATGTAAGCGGTATTTTTCACAACATATTAACGCAGGTAAATCTCAATGCGTATTTATTCGGTTTCGATCGTACTCACTTTTACCATATTGGTTCTCCCTCTTTTTGCAAGAGGAATACCTGTTGCAATAATAACCCTGTCGCCGCTATTAACCATGCCGTTTGCTATCAGGAAATTTTCCATCATATTAATACTCATATCCGTTTCAAAGATCTCGTCAATCTTTACAGATTGTACACCCCAAACAAGGTTAAGCTGTCTTCTAACAGTCTGGCTTTCGGTAAATGCAATGATGGGGACTTTAGGACGAAATTTGGCAATTCGTCGTGCGGTATTGCCCGAATGTGTGATGGTACTGATAATTTTTGCATCCACATTTTCTGCAAGCGTCACACAGGAATAAGCCAGCGATTCAATAACCTGTTTCTCTTTCCAATCGGGTTTTCGGTACTTGAGGCTGTAGTAGATCGAAGATGTATTCGCTTCTACAGACTGTATGATTTTCACCATTGTTTTTACTGCTTCTACCGGGTATTTGCCAGCAGCAGTTTCACCGGATAACATTACAGCATCAGTACCATCTACAACTGCATTAGCAACATCAGAACTTTCAGCACGTGTTGCCCTCGGGTTATTGATCATGGAATCGAGCATTTGCGTGGCTGTGATCACTGGTTTTCCGGCAATACGACATCTTTCGATAATTTGTTTCTGGATCAGAGGCACTTGTTCACTTGGAATTTCAATACCAAGATCACCTCTTGCAACCATTATTCCGTCTGCCTCCTCAATAATTTCATCAATTACACGTACGGCTTCAGGTTTTTCAATTTTTGCTATAATAGCTGCATTGCTGCCATTTGCTCTTATTCGCGAAATAACATCCTGAATATCACGTGCTGATCGCACAAAAGACATTGCCACAAAATCAACACCTATACTTAAACCGAACTCCAGATCAGCAATATCTTTTTCGGTAAGTGATGACATTGTTATTTTAACATCGGGAAGATTTACTCCTTTTCTTGATTTTAATAGTCCACCAACTACAACTTTTGCTGAAAGATCATTCTGATGTTTTTTTATGATTTTTAACTCAATCAACCCATCGTCGATCAGGATCTGATTGCCCTCTTCTGCATCCTGAACCAAACCGTCGTAATCAATTGGAATAATGTTATTATCACCAATTACATCCTCTGAAGTTAATTTTACGAGTTGTCCGGTTACAATCTCCTGAGCACCATCTTTCATCTGTCCAACACGGATTTTTGGCCCCTGAAGGTCCATCAGTACAGGAAGAGAGTATCTAAATTTTTTAGCAACCTTCCGAACAAGTTCAATGGTTTTTTTATGACCTTCGTGTGTGCCATGTGAAAAGTTTATCCGTACCACATTCATACCAGCCCGAAGCAGACTTTCAATGGTTTCCTCTGTATTACTACTCGGGCCTAATGTGCAAACTATTTTTGTTCTGCGCGCACTACTTAACATAAAATTGTATTGTATATGAAAATTTTATAAATAGATAATAAAAATCCGTTAAAAGGTAAGCAATTATATTACTGATATGCTGTTATATTAATGCAATTATTTATGGTGTTTTTATGTTAGACATTATTCAGATTAACATAATCTCAGGACATTGAACAGAAAAATCTATCACTTATTAATAATTATTCTTCTTTCGGTTTACGCGGCAGGTTGCGTTCGGTCTGCCAACCCTGACGTTGAAAGAGGATCGTTTTTCCAGTTCCGTGACGGATATCCGGAAATCAGAATGTCGTCAATAGGGCTTCTCAGTGAAACTGATGAAGCACTCATTAATGTCACCACAGATATCGTTTTGGGTAGCCTCATCTATTCCACTCACGACAACATCCGGTCTGCCGATGTAACTCTCGAAATCCGCATTCTTGAAATTGAAGGTGATTTTTCAAGAAATGTACGCAGAGATTTTTCAGTTGAATCCAGCTTTGAGGGCAGCCACCTGAGTCAGGATGTATTCACGCATAATGAAGAGATTGAAGTAAAGCCCGGAACTTTTGAAGTTCAGGTATCAGTACTCGATCGTTCGTCAGGTAGGGCTTCAACAAGAAGGGCCGAAGCTGATATTCCCGATCCTGAAAATCCTGAAATCAGCATAACCACAGTAAGGCTTCTTGGTAAATCTGATCCAGATGAGTCTGCCCCGTTTTTTCCAATAACTACCTATACGGTATCGAATACGCTCGACAGCCTGAAGTTTATGTTCCAGGTAACAAATAATGACATGGATGATCCGCTTGAGATCAACTCAAGGCTCCTTAAATTCAGGGCAGATGATACAGCTGCCAGGCCGATGAATTTTAATAACTACAGCCCTTCAACCTTACCCTATATAGGTGTGGATATGAGAAATCCAACAGAAGTGGATGCTGTTACAAGAAGGCTCGATCAACCTGGCAGCGTACTCATCGAATTCAGATACGCCATGCTCGAACGTGGCAACTATCGATTTGAAGTTGAAACGACCGATGAGTCAGGTGAGCGGCTTTATAAGGCAAGAGACTTCGCAATAATGAGTGAAAATTACCCGGCTGTAGTTTCGCCTGTAGAACTCGCAGAGCCACTGATTTACCTGATGGATCGAAGAGATCATGAAAGGATGATGCAAATTCAGGACCCTGATTCACTTAAGGAAGCAATTGACAGATTCTGGCTCACAAATGTTGGAAACATGAACCAGGCTAAAGCTGTTATCAGCCTGTATTATGAACGTGTTGAGCAAGCAAACAAACAATTTACAACTTTCAAAGAGGGTTGGAAAACCGACCTGGGAATGGTATACATCCTTTTTGGTCCGCCATGGTACGTTGATCGATTCTTAAATACCTTTATCTGGTCATATTCTTATGACAGATCAGACCCGCGATACAACTTTACTTTTGAACGGCCTAACATGAGAAATGAGTTTTTCCCATTCGACAATTATCTGCTTCAACGAAATCAGGGATATTTTAACGTTCAATACAGGCAGATACAATTGTGGCTAACAGGTGGAATTTTGACTACAAGAATTTAAGAAGGAATTAGACAAGTCAAAAGCCCGCGAGACTGATAACTGTTCGCTTATTTTGTTAGATCGCTGTATCATGCATTGTAACAAGTATCTAAACTTGATACCCTTTACTCTATACTCAATAATATACAAGAATCAGTCCTCTTCCTGCTTGATAAAAGCATCAAATACCATTAGTAAATCCTGTGCTACTTCCTCCCGTGTTCTTCCCTCAATTCGATGACGGGGTATCATGGCTTTTACTTCACCGTTTACAAAAAATGCAAATGCCGGCGATGATGGAGGATATTCACTAAAATACTCCCTCGCACGTGCAGTGGCCTCACGGTCCTGACCTGCAAATACAGTTACCAAATAATCGGGTTTTACTCCTGATTTTTCAAGGGCGATTGATAATCCCGGCCGTGCATTACCTGCTGCACAACCGCATACAGAGTTGATTGCCATTAACATGGTACCTTTGCTGTATTCCTGCATGGCACGGTCAACTTCTTCCGGGGTTTTAAGTTCTTCTACCCCAACATTGGTGAGTTCCTGTCTCATCCAAGAGACATCAGGGCCAAGTCCAAATCCAAATTGCATAACTTATTCCTTTTGTTTTAAAATTTTGGCTAAATATAAGGATTCCAAACAAATTTTAACCATTCATTTCGTTCGTAAATTCATTTGTAATAATTGAAAAAAATGATAGGTTATGATCATTAACAGCCGAAAAGGCCTGGCCTGGCTGATAAGTTACCTCTTAAAACAAAGTGTACTCTATAGACGTTCAGAATTATCATAAGCAATTAACAGCGGCTAAATCTAATAAAGTAATTGATTGCACTAACTGACCCAATCTATCGTTCGTAACAAATGAATCTATATCTAAATCTACTCATCTTATTCCTGTTTACATTTCTTGTTGCCTGTAAAGGCACCAAGCAAATCACCATTCATGATAGTGATAGGCCTATTGTTATCGATGGTTCACTATCTGAATGGGATACCGGTGCCACATCATTGAATGACTCTGACGAAATCCGTTATTTTGTAACACGTAAAGACAATTATCTTTATGTATTTGTTGATGTGAGGAGTATTTACAAAGACCAGTCCATACGCCAGATGGGCATGACCATTTATCTTAGCAACTCTTAAGATAATCGAAGAAATTTTGGTATAGGCTTTCCACCAGGTACATTTAACCTTCTTCGGCAGTATCCAAGCGCTTTCAATGGTTTTACCACTGACCTTGAATGGAGCCGTAAGCCTGAAAATATTGAATTGATGACTGAACTATCCAAAGATCTTTTTTCCCGTGTAATGATTGTTGAAAGGTTTGATGGTAGCAGCCGGCCTGAATACGGTTTTGCAGAGCTTTCTCAGGTTGAAATTGACGGTTTCGAAATCGCTACAGATTTGGATAGAAGGCTTATATCATTGGAAATGAAAATACCACTCGATGGTAGTTCACTTTACAATGTTAGAAACGAAGACATTTGGATTGGTTTTGCCATTGAACCGCCTGTATTCAGGTTCAGGGAAGATAACCAGAGTATGTCTCCAAGGCAGCAGTCATCCATGTATGGTTATGGGTATGGGCAGAGGGCTCCGCGTCAAAGTGCAAGGCGGGCAATACCCTCACAGGAAGACTGGTTTATATTACGGCTCAGATAAAAAAAGCATCCTCTCTTAAGAAAGGATGCTCTTAAAGTTAAGAAAAACTAATTATTTAAGATATAAATCAGAGTGCAGCTTTATAGTATACACTCACCTGCTCCCAGTTTACAATATTCCAGATAGCATCCAGATAATCAGGGCGTCGGTTCTGATAATGTAAATAATAAGCGTGCTCCCAGACATCAACTCCAAAAATGGGAGTCAGACCTTCCATAAACGGACTGTTCTGGTTTGGGGTTGAAAGTATCCTGAGTTTTCCTTTGCCATCTACACATAGCCACCCCCAGCCTGATCCAAATTGGCTGGCAGCAGTTGCGTTAAATTTTTCCTTGAAACTCTCGAAGCTGTCAAAGGTTTCAATTATCGCATTGGCCAGATCACCTGTTGGCTCTCCACCGCCATTCGGTGATAAAACTGTCCAAAAAAGGTTGTGATTAGCGTAACCGCCTCCGTTATTAACAACAGCCTGGCGCTTGTCTTCAGGCACTTCATCGATTCTTTTCAGTACTTCTTCAATAGGAAGATCAGAAAATTCGTGTCCTTCCAATGCTGCATTCAGTTTTGTAGTATATCCCAAATGATGCTTTCCGTGATGGATTTCCATGGTTCGTGCATCAATGTTTGGTTCAAGTGCATTATGTGCATATGGTAAATCAGGTAGTTCGTAAGCCATTTAATTGTAAAGTTTAATTAACATTAGTGTTAGTCTCACACAAATCTGCTTTGTGTGTTTCTCTTCCTTATCTGTAGTAGATAATATGAAATTCACCTGTAAACGTTCCATAATTTTTTACTGAAATCTTTACGGGAATTGTAGATGAATTTCTTCTATCTTTAAATCACAGTCATTTAAAACAAGTTTATTTAGATATGAAGTTTGATTACGATGTAATCATTATCGGCAGTGGCCCGGCTGGTTTCTCGTGTGCAATGCAAAGCACCAAATTTGATAAAAAAGTTCTCATAGTTGAAGCAAGTGCTCATACCTTGGGTGGTTCCTGGATATCCAAAGGAACTGTACCAAGTAAAGCTCTTCGCGCAGCTGCCAAACTCATTCAGTCTTTTAACAGGCAGTTTGGCGATGAAAAAGGGCGAAAGCCATTCGAACGCTACCGGATGGAAGATATCATGGAATACAAAAAACCTATTCTTGAAAGCAAGAACAGACAGGTAAAAGACGATATCATCAAAAATGAGGTTGAAACAGTTCGGGGGTGGGGTAAAATAATTGATGCGAATACGGTTGAAGTAACCAACACACTGAACCATATAAAAACATTTACCACCAAACATATTCTGGTTTCCACCGGCAGCAGCCCATCAATACCAAAAAACTTTGAAATCGATCATACCAAAATTCTTGATTACTCATCTATTCTGGAGCTTACACACATCCCGAGAAGGCTGGTAATCATTGGCAGCGGTGTAATCACTATAGAATTTGCCACAATTTTTTCAGCGCTCGGCACACGAGTCGTAATATTGAGTGACCTGCCCGGTATTCTGCCGTTTCTTGACAAAGAAATCAAAGAGTACCTTATCGGGATTATAAAAAGTAGAAACATTCAGATTTTTAACAATTCAAATGTCACAAAAATTGCTACCAATGACCTGAGAACCTGTGAGGAAGTTTATTTTAAAACTGCAGGCGATTCAAGGTTACAGGTCGTGGAAACAGATCATATTTTATATGTGGGTGGGAAAAAGCCAAACACCAATGGAATCGGGCTTGAAACTGTGGGCATCAAAACCAATCCGGAAGGTTTTATCAATGTTGATAATTATTTCCGAACAGCCGCACCTAACATCTATGCTGCCGGAGATGTAATCGGCCAGCCTTCACTTGCATCGGTATCCTTTTTACAGGGAAGAATAGCATCATCACACATGTTTGGAAGCCTGTCTACCGATTACATGATGTTTAATAAAGATATCCCATATGGCATTTACTCTATCCCCGAAATATCGGGTATCGGGTTAACCGAAGAGATGGCCCTTGAACTCGGATTAGACGTTACGATCGGCAGGGCCTATTATGATAATCTTACGCGGGCCGACATTAATCACGACACAGAAGGAATCCTTAAACTGGTTTTCAGGACGGATAATCTTCAGCTTCTTGGTGTTCACATTTTAGGTGAGCATGCTACCGACCTGGTACATCTTGGTCAAAGTGTAATGGCCCATAATGGTACTGTGAAATATTTTATTGAGCGGGTTTTAAATTATCCGACATATGGGGAAGCGTACAAGATTGCAGCTTTTAACGGGCTTAACCGAGTGCATAAAAGCGGTGTAAAATATAAAAAAGTATTAGATCGGGCAGATTAAACGTAATGAATTGCCTTTTCTAATCCCATTGAGTCTTTTGTCGGATTTTCAGGTATAGTTTTCACTCCTTTAACCACAGATTGTTTTGCTGCAAGCGCAAGTGCCATAGCATCAACAATGTCATCTTCCTCAATTTCATTCCTCCGATAAAGCTCCTTGATTTCCCTGAAAAATTCTGCCGCAATTTCTTCATGATTCATTATAAGATCGAGCCGGTGCCTAAGTCCTTTTTTTGTGTTCTTTTTCTGATAAATCATACCCCCGTTCAAATTCATAAAGATCAATTCCGGATGGCTTTCAAGAAGAATATTCTGAAGCTGTTCTTTCTCCCTAAGCAGCCGGTCGAGAGTTTTGATTTTTGGTGTAATATTCCAGGCTTGCAGCGTAAGTTTTTTTTCGGTGTATTCGAAACTTTGCATGTTTGCTTCCGCATATGAGGGTGCATCCAAAGCCGGACGAATGGGCGGGCTGAATACACTCGGTGCATATTCTGCTCCAAGTCTTTTACGCAGCAGTTCATCGCACTCACGGGTGTAATTCTCATCTTCAAGGCCTATCGGCATATCAATAAATATCCGTTCAAATGATTCCAGAATTTCAGCTAATTCATCATCACTTCTCAGGATCTTGTAATAAGGCTGATTGTCATCAAAAGTAACGGCTAACCAGCCTGCCCGGCAGCCGTCGATTCCGGCAGTTTTCAATTTTTTTTAATTTATGATTACTTGTTTTGGTTCAGTATTACAAAGCCACTGATTTACGCAGGGCTATATGCAGTTCCTTAAGCTGATGTTCGTCTACTTCATCGGGCGAGTTATCCATCAGGCTCTGAGCTTTTTGATTTTTCGGAAATGCAATCACATCGCGTAAACTCTGGGCACCGGCCATCAACATAATGATTCTGTCTAAACCGAGAGCAATTCCGCCATGAGGAGGTGCACCATACCGGAATGCATTTAACAGAAAACCAAATTTCTTTTCAGCTTCTTCTTCGTCAATACCAAGAATTTTAAACACTTTTTGCTGTAAGGCTGTATCATGAATCCGGATTGAACCACCGCCAATTTCACTTCCATTGAGAACCAGATCATAGGCCCTGGCATTCACCTTCTCCGGAGATTCATCTAATAAATGCAGATCTTCAGGCCGGGGAGAAGTAAAAGGATGGTGAAGGGAATAGTATCGGAGGTCTTCACGTGACCATTCCAGGAGCGGAAAATCTGTTACCCACAAAAATTTTGTTTTTGTAACATCAATGAGCCCGAAATCGGCGCCTGCAATTAGCCGGAGTCCACCCATTTGCTCGTACACATCAGGATCGGGGCCTGCAAGTATTAAAACAAGGTCGCCTTCACCTGCACTGGCTTTTCCAGCCATCTTCCGCATCATCTCTTCACTAAGAAACTTACCCACGCTGCAAGTGATTTGTCCTTCAAAGTGTTTCATAAAAATCATTCCGCCGGCACCTGTCTCAGATTTAGCTTTCTCAGTAAGCCTGTCAAGCGCACCTCTGCCAAGTGAACCCTGGCCAGGAATGGTTATTGCAACCACACGACCACCTTTTTCCACAGTTGAACGGAATATTTTAAAATCAGATTCAGCAACAATTTCAGATAAGTCATGGATGGGTACATCAAACCTTAAATCCGGCTTATCAGAACCATATTTTGTGATTGCCTCTCGATAGGTAAGGCGTGGAAAAGGGGTTTCAACCTGCAAACCAAGATGTGTACTCCACAATTTTTTCATCAGATCCTCGTGCGTGGAGTATATAACATCTTCATTAATAAACGACATTTCCACATCAACCTGTGTAAATTCCGGTTGTCGGTCTGCCCGGAGATCCTCATCGCGGAAACATTTTACTATCTGGAAATAACGATCAAAACCCGATACCATCAACAACTGCTTATAGGTTTGAGGGCTTTGTGGCAGTGCAAAAAAACGGCCTGCATTTACACGGCTGGGAACAAGATAATCACGAGCTCCCTCGGGGGTTGAACGCATGAGAAAAGGTGTTTCGACCTCTGCAAATTTTTTTGAATGATAAAAATTACGAATGGTATGATAAACCTCAGATCGCAGCAGCAGATTTTTCTGAATTATCGGCCTGCGAAGGTCGAGATAACGGTACCGCAGACGAACCTCTTCATTCGTGGTGATATTATCTTTAATTTCAAACGGAGGGGTCTGAGCCCTGGAATAGACGATTAGTTCACCGACCTCAACCTCAATTTCTCCGGTTTTCATATCCGGATTAATGGTTTCCGGATCACGTGCCAATACTGTTCCCTTCACACCAATAACGTATTCAGAGCGGAGTTGTTCCGCCTGTTCATGTAAATTCTTGATGGTTTCATCAAAAACGATCTGTGTAATACCATACCTGTCCCTGAGATCAATAAAAATCAGGCCGCCAAGATCTCGCCTTGTGGCGATCCAACCGTTCAAAATAACTTCTTCCCCCTTGTTTTCTGCACTTAATTCACCACATGTATGGGTTCGTAACCAGCTCATAAAAAAATTGATTAAATCGTAATATTATCGTTTCGTATGTAATCGCCAAAAATAAACAATCTGGCAACCATTCGCTTACATGAACTTGAAAGAATTATGCACAACACAACTTTAGCCCTGAACCTGTTCAGCAGTTTTTTTCTATGTGGATTAATCTGGGTTATTCAGATCGTTCATTATCCCATGTTTTACCATTTGGAAAAAAACAGATTTTCAAAGTATATCAGGTTACATGGATATCGCATATCATTTATTGTAATCCCGGTCATGATTATCGAATTATTAACTTCTATTGCACTGGTATTTTTGGCATCGCAATATTTCTATTTCCATATTGCCGGTTTGGTGGCTGTCTCAATAATATGGCTTACCACTTTTTTTGTTCAGGTACCGTTACACAATCAGCTTGCCCAGATCAGAAGCAAATTTATCATCCGTAAATTAATCAGGACTAACTGGATACGAACAATTCTATGGACTTTCAAAAGCTTGCTTGGCCTAACGATTTTATTCTTTATGATTTAGGCTGGTTTTTGCTAAACAGTTACACAAATAAAATTTTTTATTTACTTTTTTAAGTAATGATTTATATTGAGAATCAATCAAATAAATTAATCCGGAAAGTGTGAAAATCATACCGATTATCATTGCTGAATTTTTTGATATTTACAGAGCCGGCCTATCTGCTGTATTGGCTGATTATGCGAATTTCCGGGTTATAGATAGTTTTAAGACTGCCAAAGAACTTATTAAGTCCTATAAAAATAATCCTGAAGCAATTTGCATGGTATCGAGCGGCCTTCCAGACAGCAATATTCATGAATTGATGAAGGAGCTAAAAAAAATTAACCCATATCCCAAAACGATAATTCTAACTCATTCTACCGATCTTGCACACCTGAATCAATCTCTCAAGGCAGGTGTAAATGGTTATCTGACCAAAAATGTAGCAGTGGATGAGCTCACTGATGTGATTCTGGCTGTTGAGGCCGGTGAACAGGGTTTTAGCAAATCGATAGCCCAGGCCATGATCGGAAAGTATGCCGACATCACGAGGAGAGTTGCAATACCCGGCAAGAAAACAATCACAAAGAGAGAAAAAGAAATAATGAAATTGATTGTAGAAGGGTATACAAGTGCCGAAATTGCAAAAAAACTCTATATCAGCACCCGTACAGTTGAGACGCACCGTTCTAATCTAATGAATAAGCTTGAGCTTAAAAATACTGCAGAACTTGTGCGATTTGCAATGGAAGAGCATAATCTCATCTAATTCGAGACTACGTATAAATACGTATACAAATTACGAAAATTTACTTATTGCAGAAGCTCCTCGATAAACCTATGTTAAAATTGCAAATGGGGTAATAGCCGTCTGTAGATGATATTTAGCAGCATTCTTTGACCGGAATGCTGCTAATTTTTTTTATATCGATATCTAACCTACCAATCTCGTCAAAGCTTTTCTATTTTATGATGTAATTTCATCATATTGAACCTGCTCCATGGTAATAACAAATACACAGGATTCTGATCATAGGGAAGTAAAGCCCGAGCCAATAAATTTGCTATGGACAGGCGGATGGGACTCCACCTTTAGGCTACTTCAGCTTTTACTCGATGAAAAGGCAGTGGTACAACCCTATTATATCATCGATTACAGGAGAACATCCATAGGTATGGAATTTGAAACAATGCGATACCTCCGAAAAAAAATTACGGATATATTTCCTGAAACCGGTGAGCTGCTGCTACCAACACTGCATTCGGAACTGGAATCTATTAAACCTGATGAACAAATCACCACATCATATCAAAAAGTTCTACTATACAGACACCTTGGCGATCAATATGAGTGGTTGCCTCGATTTTGCAGACAACATCAAATCGAGAAAATGGAACTCGCTATTGAAGAGCATCTAACACACAATGAATTCAGCATTTTCCCATACATATATAATCCGTATGATTATCCGACTTTTATCAAACCTGACTATTACGATATCATAAGGCCGGAATTGAAATTTCTTATGGGGTTCTATGAAATTCCACTGAAAAACATAGATAAACCCGCTATGCTCGCACAGGCCAAAGAAAAAGGTTGGCTGAATGGATTGATGGACAAAACCTGGTCTTGCTTCCGGCCAACACAATTCAATAATCCCTGTGGTTTATGCAAACCCTGTAAACAGGTTATGGAAAATGAAATGGGCTGGAGAATTCCAATGCATAGAAGAAGTCTTTACCATCTTAGAAAGTGGAAACGTACATTTTTTCGAAATTCATAACATGAATTTCTGATGTTCTATTTCGAATTTCATTGGCAAGAGTTCTACTGGTTGTGACATATGATGTGTATAACGTATATGTTTCTTTTTACTTAATCCATCTTCCATCCAGCATTACTTCTGCGATTCGATACATACTGCTGATGTCGTGGTCGGGTACTCCGTCAATAAGAACCATATCAGCAAATTTCCCGGCTTCAATGCTTCCGATTCTCTGCTCCGTGCGCAGATATCTTGCGTTTTGAATGGTACTACTGCTGATAACCTCGAGCGGACTTAGCCCTGCTTCTGCCAGTAACTCCATTTCTCTCTGGTAAGACCACCCAAAATCAGCATATCTCACTCCATAAACGTGAGAACCGTTCACGATATTCATCCCGGCACGATATGCCATTTCTGTAAATTTCATCATATTCTGAAACCCTTTCACATGATACTCCTGTACCCCCTCATCTCCATCCCGCCGTTCAAAAAGTGCCAATGTTGGTGCGAAAAAAATATTATTACGGACAGCAAGCCTGATCACCTCCTGCACCCGTTCGTGTTCAAGGTCAATTTTTGCCCAAAGCTTATATCGCTCTTCGTTACGAGAATCGTCATCATTTATTAATGCCTCTTTAAATGTCATGGCATCAGCAGAATCGGCAATAGCGGTTCCGAATGAAGTTACGTGCTCAATTCCGTTCACTCCGGCACGGATTGCATCGCCGGCATCCACCAGTTCCAGATGAGCCATTACCGGAATACCGGCCTCCCTGGCTGCCCCGGTTACATCTTCATAGAATTGCAGCGGCAGCCGGTAATAGATCTTGATTCCGCTTCCACCCTCTTTCACATGATTCATGACTGTTTCGCGGGCATGTTCACCGTCTCTCACTACAACAGCCTGCTGCGGCCAAACGGGCGGATAGCCGTCAAGATGAGCACCTGTCAGAAAAACTCTCGGCAGCGGCTCATCAGCAAAATGCAGAGACTGATAGAAACTAAAGGGATGTCCCGGATCACGCAATGCAGTAACTCCTCTTTGCAGATAATCATAGAGCAGCTCATTATTCATGATAGAATGAAAATGGGCATCAATCAGCCCTGGGATAAGTGTTTTTCCCGCGGCATCATATTGTTCGGCATCTTCTGGAATCTCTATTTCAAACCTGCTCCCAGCCGCAATAATACGATTCCCCTTCACCACAACCACCGCATCCTCGACCGCTGGGCCTCCAAGGCCGTCTATCATTCGCGCACCTGTGATGGCTATGATTGAATCCTCATGATGTGTTATCGGCGGATTAACTTCCTTTAATGGCCTGATCAACATCGCTCTCAGCTCATCAGAAAGTACCTGCTGCATTTCCGGGCCGAAACGGTTATAATCAAACACTTTTTTGAAGCGCAGCCGCTCACCGGCATCCAGATGTTCAAAAACTGTCCTCGCTTGCTGAACGGCGTCTCTCACCTCATCAGGATTTACCTGAGAATCAATCGAGGGTGTTATCACGGAAACACGTCTTGGAGCGATGGCTGCGATAACTTCGTGATAATCGTATGGAACATATTGCTCCATTCCGATAAAATCAGCCAGCCAGGGCTGAAGCGGATAGTACTTCGACCATCGGGCAAGGCCACCTGTGTGTTTATCTGCTCTGTCGGTTCTCATTGGAGTAAATCCGGCAATGGTTATCACACCTGCTACACGTTCATCGAGCGCCGCAGCATGAAGCGCCACACGACCTCCCATGGCGTATCCGAGGAGATAGATTTGGCCGGTATCCAGAAAACCGGTATCCCCGAATTGATCGTATTCGGTTAGAGGTTCATATAACAGCGCGTTAACCGCCTGTTTGATATCATGAACCTTTTTCCCCAGAAGCGACCAGCCCGGGTATCGCTCATAAAACCGTGAAGCTTCACCGATCCGGGTTCCGTGGCCTATTTGATCAAATGCCATTACAGCATAACCTTGTGCTGCAAGTGCCAAATATGTTGGATGCCCGCGCCGGTAGCCTGCACGATACCCGTTTGAAACAGATATGGGATGTACCCAGATAATCACCGGGAGTTTTTCGCCGCGTTCCACAGCTTCTTCCGGGTAGTAAATATCACCGGCAATGTAATTCCCAAAATTGAGTGTGAATGAGCCGATTCCCTCATACGCCGAACCGGGCGTTCTGCGGCTCAGCATGCTCGATATATAGGCGCGCTCCGATCCATAACTACCGGCAAAACTGAATGCTTCGGGCGGCGCTGTGCCCAGCCCGGATCGAATCCGTTCCCGGATTTCAGCAGATTTGATATCCCAATGCCTGTGGAAATCTTCCGTTTCATCAATTCCGGCCAGAAGATCGACAGAACCTGACGCCGGATAATCATCCGGGTTAAAACGTTCAGGTGTTGTACGTTCCCAATCTTCAAATGCCGGATATATCGGATCACTATACACTCCTTCCAACTCTTTCCTGTGAAACTGAACATCCAGCCAGTCGATGTACTCTTCAATATCGCCGGCTTTGGTCTCATGTGTACCCGGGCGGTAAAGTATCTGTATCCGGTCGCCAGCCCCCAAAAAGTCGTACACCTTTTTTGCCGAACGCCATGAATGCTCGATGTCCCAAACACTTTCCACATTATCATTCACTGCAACCGCATAGAGAAACGGTGTAGGGGCATTTGCTGCTACCATATTTGGAGTGTCGATGGGCAATTTATCTTCGCGGCCTGTAAAAAAACGAAGCCGTGGATGGAACCAGTCGGGGAAACGCCGGGTTAGCAGCTCAATTCCCTCTGCGAATTCCGATTCAGAGAAAAAGCGGAATGTATTTACACCGCCTGCTCCGGAACTGCTGGAAATAATTGCACCAAAACGGGGATCAAGTGCACCTGCAATCACAGACAGTTTGCCATTTCGTGAATGCCCGGTCAGTGCAACTTTGTCTATGTCAATAAAATCGAGTGTCTCAAGGTAATCCAGTACCCGGCTTGCTCCCCATGCCCTGCGTGCCATGAGTGACCAGTCGTAATCGGGATAAACCTCTTTCCAGGCTTCAGTATCGTCTTTTGAATCGGCGCCGGCATATACTACGCCCGCATATCCGCGGCTGACAGCAACCAGTGCCCAGCGGCGGTGGTTATCCTGGGTCATGAATACAGGAAACGGCCCTTCTCCTTTCGGAAGCATCAACTCAAACGAAAGAGTGGCTTTGTAATCAGGGCCAAACTCCAGCACAATTTCGTGTACCGTTGCACGGTTCTCTTCATGCACCGATTCATGCTTAATACGCAGATTCTGCGGAGGTGCCGGTTTCCTGCCGATGAACCACTGTATCATAAGCTTACGGATTTCTTCCTGACGTTCTGCCCACTCTTCAGCAGTTGTAACCTGATCGCCATTCACCATTTGTAGAGGGTCAGGAATAAACGGGATACTTTGCATTGCATCAAAATCGGGCGGCAGTTCACCCGTTTCATCCAGCCATCTCAGCCATTCATTTGTGTCGTCAGGCCATTCATTCTCCCCTGGTAAAAGCAGGTGAAGCTCTTCAAGAAGAGCCCGCCGCCGCTCTTCATTATCACCCACTGATTGAGCAACCGACAGAAAGCTGCATGAAATTATGAAACCTGTACATAAAAAAAGACGGAGCATCATTCCGCTAACATTCCGGGTTTCCCACATATCATAAATTGACTTGAACGATTCGAAATTGCACCGGCTTTATCCGGATTAATCCTGTTCAACCAATAAAAGAAATCAAAATTATATATCCCAGATTAAGTTCCAGAATATTTATTTCGATTCAACGACCTGACAGCAACAGCCGGATATGACAGCGTCTGAATCAAAGACCTGACAGCCCTCCTGCGTTAAAACTACGGAGGACAAGCACCCACCGGATCTGCCCCATAGGGATCAGCGTCTGGCATCGTTAACAACACATATAAGCGGGCCTACCAATATCGGTTGTCTTGATGAACAGAGGAATCGCAATTTCAAAGAATACTAAACTAACTGTAAATCCAATAACTACAGAAACCAGAGTTGTGGCTCAAAGGATGACCACCAACTATTTAGCCGCTAAGTAATGGTGTTATACTGGATGGAACTTCGAATTATATAAAGCTTAACATCAGTGCTTTCCCTTATCTTCTGCTATTCATTCGAAATCTATTTACCGTAGACTGCTTGGAAAGAGATCCGTTGTCGATATCTTCTATAATATCAAAAACTTCAAAGTTATGAGTGAACTTTCCTTCCAGCCTTTCATCATTATCCAAAGTTAAATCGAACTCCAACGTATATACATTTCCGGTTATGGTTACGATTACTTCTCCACCAACTACATAATAATATTCCGTTTCAACTCCATTCACATAAAATGCCAATTCACCATCATAAAGATGGTTATCGTTAATTGTTTCGTAGTTACTGAACGGATACGTTCCCGAATCAAAGGATTCAGCGCCAATAGACTCCATCCACAAATATATAATATAGGCAGATTCAACATCCTCAAATATTTCAAATTCTTCTGTTATAATAACTTCTTCTTCCACTTGAGTGAGGATAAAATCAAAGCTTCTGAATCCTTGAATAAACTCTCCATGATCAAATATAACTCCCCATCCTAAAGGATAAACATTCCCTTTATAAGTAAAGCTGTTTTCCTGCTTTGGAATCTCCTCAAAATTGGCAGTGAGGTTTGTATTATTTGTGATCGAAAAAATTAGCGGATTATTCGTAGAACTAAGGCTACCTGACCAACCTGAAAACTCCCAGCCACTTTCAGCCGATGCGGTTACTGTTACTTCCGTATTTGCTTCAAATTCACCGCTTGTCGGAGTTACTGTTCCGGCTCCTGCCGGTTCAACCGTTACCGAAAGAGTGTAAGAACTCTGAATATCATTGCCATTGTCATTGCTGCTTGTAGAGTCACAAGCCCAAACCGCCAAAAAAATACCCGTTAAGGCTGCTATTAATATAGATCTCAATATTATCTGGTTACACATGCTTAAGCTCCTTGATTTATTGAACAGTTTAATTAATTATATACTGGTAATATAAACTTAATTAGCATGAATTCGGCATAAGGGTTCTAAAAAAAGGCCATTTTTAGGTATACTCGAAAGTAATTTAAAACCGGATATACGTGTATGCTGATGGTAATTCAGTAGAGTTTGCAAGTCTTGAACAACCAGGTTCAGTGTCAGCCTTTTTTACTATTATCTCCTTGAATTCTTTCAAGTATATTTACCACATCAGTCATTTCAACAGGCTTGATTAAAATGGCCAAAGGTTCAAGAGCATTTGCTCTTTTTTTTGTTTCAGCATCATTATAACCTGTGAGAAAAATAATGGGTATTTCCCGGAGATTTTGAATCTTTGTTGCTGCTTCAATGCCATCAATTTCCCCGGCTAAACGGATGTCCATTAAAACAATATCTATAGTCATTTCCTTTACTGTTAAAACAGCATCCTCACCAGTTGTAACACTTTGTGCAACCTGGTAACCGGCATTCTCCAGCTTCTTTTTCATTACAATGGCTGTGAGTACTTCATCTTCAACAATCAGGATTTTCAAATTTCTTGACATATTCAGACTCTCTCCGAATAACGATTATCTTTAAATGTGATTTTTATGGTTCTGCCTGTAGTTTCATTGGTTGCGTCTACCGTAATTGTGCCTGCAAGCTGTTCGTTTACCATCGCAACAGCAAGTTTATTTTTCTCATCCAGAATGAAGTCACGATTATTGAAATGCTCCCCGTTTACCCTGGTCTGGGAAATGCAAATTTCGATGTCTTTGGACTCTAAAACTCTGGATATTATCCTGATCTCATTGATAATCCTTCTTTTTGGGTTATCAGAAGGGTACGAGGCAATGGCATTGGACAATAATTCATTAATTGCTATTCCAAGAGGCAGAGCGGTATCAAGCAGTACCTGGACGGATTCCAGATCGAATGTCATCTTAAGATTTGCATTTTGCCGGTTGCGTTCCATGATATCCTGAGCCAGGATTTTAAGGTACGCTCCCAGGTCGATCCTGGACAGGTTGTTACCGTTGTTGAGTTCCCGCTGAGCCAGGGCCATTGATTGAATTTTGCTGGAAATATCAATTACAAATTGATCCAATGACAGCTCCGGCTTCGTTAGAAGCTTATACTCAAGCATTGCCTGGATTACCTGCATGTTGTTGAAGCTGCGGTGAGCAAGTTCCCGAACAAGCTTATCCTTATCACTAATGGTTGAAACCAGCTCTTCCAATAATTTTTTCCTCTCAGTTATGTCTTCTTTTATAGCGACAAATTGAATGATCTCGCCGCTGCTATTCAGAATGGGTGAGATAACCGCTTTTTCCCAGAACAGAGCTCCATCTTTTTTTTTGTTATGAAATTCACCGGTCCAATCATTTCCTGAAAGCAGCGTGTTCCAAAGCTCATCATAAAAATCTGTTTTCTGATTTCCGGATTTCAGGATCCGGGGGTTCTTTCCCACAACTTCTTCGAATGAATATCCGGTAACTTCTGTAAAATGGGGATTTACGTATTCGATAGTTCCTTCTGCATCAGTGATCACAACTGACACAGAGCTGGCTTCAACGGCTCGGTTGAGGAGTGTCAGTTGTTCTTCTATTTTGTGTTTGTTCTGCTTTTCTATTGCTTCGCCCAATGCTCGTTTTACTGTAAATGAGAGTCTGCCAAGACGGTCTTTCATCACATAATCCACCGCGCCTTTTTTCAGCAATTCTATAGCTGACTCTTCACCGATTGACCCTGAAACGCATATAAATGGAATCTCGGGGCAGCTTCTCTGACAGATATCCAGAGCCCCAAAAGCATCGAACCCGGCGAGTTTGAAATCAGCGAGGATAATTTCAAACTCGCCTTTTTGAATCGCTTCCCTGAAACCCGCTTCATCCATAACATGGTTTACCTCAAGCTGGTACCCGGCACCGGACAATTGTTCGGTCATCAATTCCAAATCCGGCAAGGAGTCTTCAAGGATGAGTACCTTGATTAAATTTTTTTCTAAATCAGAGCTATGTTTCATAATTAATTGACAGAGGGTTGCTCGTTGAGTATGGCCCAGAATATGCCTATGTGCTTTACGGCTTCGATGAACTCCCTGAAATCTACCGGCTTTACCACGAAGGCATTGACGCCCAATGCGTAGCATTTTTTCAGGTCGGGCTCCTCGCGCGATGATGTAAGCATGACAACCGGAAGTGTTTTTAATTTTTCATTCTTACGGACCGCTTCCAACACTTCAATTCCATCCATCCGGGGCATTTTTATATCCAGCAGCAATACCGCCGGATTGCCTTTTGTACGTTTCTTAAATTTCCCTTTATAGGTGAGGTAGTCCATCGCTTCAACGCCATCACTCACAGAAATAATGTTGTTGGCCAGGTTATATTCGCTGAGCGCTTCGATTGTCAACTCCACGTCTTGTGGATTGTCTTCGGCCAACAGGATTGTTTTCAATTCATTCATTGTATAACCTCCCCGCTCTTGGGTAAACTGAAATAAAACTTAGCTCCCTTACCAGGTTTGGCTTCTGCCCAAACACGGCCCATATGCTTGTGTACAATACGTTGAACATTGGCAAGCCCGATACCGCTACCCTCGAATTCGGCCTGCGAATGAAGCCGTTGAAAAACACCAAACAGTTTATGAGCGTATTCCATGTCGAAGCCAACTCCGTTGTCAATTACACTGAAAATAAAAAAATGATCTTCTTGTGTATAGTCAATTGAAATTTTTGCGATTTTTTTCTTAGCGGTATACTTAACAGCATTTTCAAGCAAGTTTACCCAAACCTGTTTGAGCAACATATAATCGCCGTAAACCCTTGGCAAGTGCTGAATATTCCACATTATCTTCCGATCTGTCACACCCGTATTAATAATATCAGATACCTCTTTTACCAACAAATTCATGTCCAGTTGTGTTTTGTTCACTTCCCTGCGTCCGGTCCGTGAAAATTGGAGTAACTCTTCTATCAATATCCCCATCTGGCTCGATGCCCTCGAAATGGTATCGAGGTAATGATGTGCTTTTTCAGGCAAATCGTCTTTGTACTTGCTATTCAACAAATCTACAAACCCGTTAATGTGCCTGAGAGGTGCTTTCAGGTCGTGTGAAACCGAGTAGGTAAAAGTTTCCAATTCTTTGTTAACCAATTGCAACTGTTCAGTACGAATATTTACCCGGTCTTCCAGTTCGTTGTAAAGCTGAATATTTTCAATGGCACGAGCTGCGGCATTAGCCAGTGTTTGCAGCAATTGCATTTCCGTTTCAGTGGGTGTGCAGAATTCTTCCCAGTAGTTTCCTATAGCGCCAATGGGCTCCGCAACATTCAACGGCACCATGGCCAGGCTTTTTACAAAAGTAGGCTTGTAAACATCCTTGGGAATCCGATTGTCTGTAAATACATCTTCAATAATGACCGGCTGTTTATTTTGTATGACCCAGCCACTGATGCATGAATCCATTCTAAAACGTTTTCCTTTCCATAGGGGCTGTATTGCGTCTTCGTTCGCATAAAAACAATGACCGTTTTCTTTAAAGACAAGTGTTGCCCCGTCGGCACCAATAAGTTTGCGCGCCGATTTGGCCACTATATCCTGCACTACTTTCAGCGATTGGGCTGATGAAAGCTGTTGAATGGAATCAATTAAAATCTCAAGCCGATGGTTTAACTTTTTGATTTCCTCTTCTTTACGTTTTTGTTCGTTTATTACCTCTGTGTATATGATGATACCTCCAATCGAACCATCGGCTTCATGCCACGGCCGGCACTCCCAACGAGTCCAGTCAATAGCGCCATCATCTCGAAAAAACAGATCTTCGTCAGACCTGGAAACAATTCCCTCTAATGCTTTTTGATGTACTTTTCTCCATTTTTCGGGAATATCAGGGAACACCTGGTAGTGATGCTTTCCAATAATATCTTTTTCTTTGACCCTGTAATCATCCAGGTATCGCTGACTTACATAAATATAATTCAGGTTTCTATCGTGAACGGCAATTGCACTTTGGTTGTGTTCGATGATGTATTGCATCAGCTCATGTGAATGCATCAGTGCTTTTTCCGCTTTTCTGATCTCGGTAATGTCCCTGCCAACACCAACGAGTCCTTCCACTTCACGATTTTCATTGAAGATGGGAGAAAGGGTGGTTTGATAATACTGTGTGCCTGATTTGCTGTTAACCGACCACTCGTAGGTCACAAATTCTCCTTTCATTGCTTTTATATTCGCTTTCTCATGCACCTTAGCATGTTCTGCACCCATTATTTCACGTGCCGTTTTTCCCAAAAAGAATTCGGGAGTAAAACCGCTTTTTTCCACCCATGGGCCATAGACGCCAGTGTGCCGCTGATCCTTGTCAAGCGTAAAAACCGTGTCGTTCATCGAAGCCATGATGTTTCGAAAACGCGCTTCCGATTTTACAAGTGCCATTTCCGCCTTCTTGCGCTCGGTGAGATTTTGTGAATAGATTGCAATATCCTCACCTATGGAGACAATTTCCAAACGAAGCCACGTTGGGACTTTGAGAATTTCTCCAACGTAAACATCATCAAAAACCTGGGTTTCCCCTGTATCGGCAACTTGTATGTAAGCCTGATATATAGCTGTTTCTTTGTGTTCCGGAAATAGATCCAGAAGTTTTCTTCCAACTGCTTTTTGTGGATCCGTTCCATTGATTCGTGCAATGGCAAGATTTTGATAAACCCATGCAAAATCTATGATCTGGCCTTCATCATCACGCAAAGGATGAAGAATCGTAAACCCTTCCGGCGATATGTCCTGCGATTTACGGAACCGCTGCTCGCTGTTCTTCAATACCTGCATATCGTGCTCCAATGACGTATCACATGACTCCAGCATACTGGAAATAACGGAAAGTTCACGGTTGCGGAGCAATACCTTAACTCGGGCAAGCAGTTCGGTTTTTTCAAAAGGCATGAAAATCAGATCGTCCACCACTTCCCCAGGAAAAGGGGACGCAATTTTGATATCGTTCCTGGCAGTAGCTAATAGTATTGGCAAGACCGACGAATTTTGAGTTTTTTTGAGCTTTTCAAGCACTTTACTATGCTGCTTCAACATGATAAGATCGGTAATGATCAACCCGTGTGTTTGAGTGTCCAACTCTTCAGCACTGCCACAAATATCAACGTGATATTTCTGCAAAAGAAGATCCTTAAGTATCCGGGCATTTTCTTTTTGGCTAACGAAAAGCAGTATGGCTCGCTTATTATCCATCCTCAAACATAGACTTTAGAGTCTCAATTAGATTTTTCAGAATCACCATTATTTTAAATACCAGACACCAGGGGAAAGATAAGCCGTGTTTGGTATTTCCTGCACCGAATCAATCGTATAGTGAGGTAGTTTTCCAAAAAGTGCGTTTGGATTAACTCACATATTGTAGTTAATTTAGTTGTTTTTTTAATAAAGTTCATATGGGAGCTTGGAAAAAAACGTAAATAAAACGCCTAAGGCACCTTTCAGGAACAAGCTACAAGATATATTGGAAGTAGTGGAAGTAGTGGCAGAATTAGGATTATTTTGAAGCAATAACCCGCGCACCCATTTACAAAAACATACGTATCTTTGAAGCTCTAAAATAAAATTGCGCGCCCATCATGATTCATCAAATGTCCTAAAAAAAAGGCCGATGTTTTTTTTTGTCATCGGCCTCTTTATAAACGTAGCGTGGGAGGGACTTGAACCCTCGACCTCCGGGTTATGAATCCGACGCTCTGACCGCCTGAGCTACCACGCCGTTTTTTACAAAAAATTGATTCAGATTTCAAAGATAAGCTTTTTTCCACATAATGAAGAAACCCTAAAAATCTTTTTTTGAGGCCACGATGGCACTGCGGCACGATGAAATGATATTATGAAAAAGAAAATGTCACTTATCCAGCATCCCACATCATATACCGTTTAATCGTTTAATCCAGTATCGTATCCCGAAACCCGCTATTTCGGCAATTTTTCAGACGCTGACAGGAGCTATCGCACACTGTCAGGTCTAAATACCGTATCCCGTATCCCAAAAAAATGCTTCTTTATCTTCATTCAATCTTGGGGTATTTTAGAATCTTAATCAAAAATTGATGACTGTACTTTATTATTGATGGCTAAACGAATTACAAACAGGGCTGATGATTACTCCCAGTGGTATCTGGATGTGGTGAAAGAAGCGAAACTTGCCGACCATTCACCTGTACGCGGCTGTATGATTATCCGCCCAAATGGCTATGCCCTCTGGGAAAACATGAAACAGGCTTTGGATAAAATGTTCCGGGATACAGGACACGAAAATGCCTATTTCCCTCTCTTTATTCCAAAATCATTTCTTTCAAAAGAAGCACAGCATGTGGAAGGTTTTGCAAAAGAGTGCGCTGTGATTACACACAGCCGCCTTCAAAGTGTGGACGGCGGTGTGGAAGTGGATCCGGAATCCCGGCTCGATGAAGAATTGATTGTGCGCCCTACTTCGGAAACCATCATCTGGGACGCCTACCGTAACTGGATCCAATCCTACCGAGACCTCCCCATTCTCATTAACCAATGGGCAAATGTTGTGCGATGGGAAATGCGCACACGCCTGTTCCTCCGCACCATGGAATTCTTATGGCAGGAAGGCCACACTGCCCATGCCACCGAACAGGAAGCTGTCGAAGAAACCCTCAGAATGCTTGAGGTTTACCGTACTTTTGCAGAAGATTTTATGGCCATGCCGGTCGTTACCGGGGTTAAAACCGAATCGGAAAGATTTGCTGGCGCTGAGGATACATATTGCATCGAATCGCTGATGCAGGATGGTAAAGCTCTGCAAGCCGGTACTTCTCACTTTTTGGGGCAGAATTTTGCCAAAGCATTTGATGTAAAATTCCAGGACAGGGACGGTGAGCATAAATACGTATGGGCTACCAGCTGGGGAGTATCCACAAGGCTCATAGGCGGAATGATCATGACACATTCTGATGATAACGGGCTGGTGATCCCGCCAAAACTGGCGCCGATTCAGGTGGTGCTTGTTCCGATCATCAAAAATGATGACCAGAAATCACAAGTACTGTTGTATGCCGAACCTCTCATTACAGAACTGAAAAAACTGGGTGTTTCCGTTAAAGCAGATGACCGTGACAATTTTAAACCGGGCTGGAAATTTGCCGAACATGAAGCACAGGGAGTGCCTGTAAGAATTGCTATAGGCCCGCGCGACATGGAGAACGGAAATATAGAAGTTGCAAGGCGTGATACCCTTATAAAAGAGATTATCCCCATCAATGGGGCCTCACTATATATTTCAGGAATGCTTGAAACAATTCAGAAGGATATGTTCGAAGCTGCGAAAAAACGAACTTCCGATGCCACCAGATACGCAGACACTTACGATGAATTCAGAGAATTAATAGAAGAAGGCGGTTTTATCTATGCACATTGGGATGGTACGCCTGAGACTGAAGCACGGGTGAAGGATGAAACAAAAGCCACTATCCGTTGTATTCCGTTAAATGGTGACCCAACACCCGGTAAATGTATGGTGACCGGAAAACCATCCTCCCAAAGAGTTCTGTTTGCCCGCTCTTACTAAATCTATGAGTACAAATCCAAAATATCCAAAATCTTGCCGCCTGAACAGTGTACATGAAACACGTGAGCTGGACCGTGCAACGATTCACGATTTTGGTATAGATGGATTTACACTTATGGAAATTGCCGGCAGTGGTGCTGCGTCTGGCATCCGTAAATTGGAAGGTGATGGAAAAAGTGGGCTTTATCTCTGCGGTAAAGGAAATAATGCCGGCGATGCCCTGGTTGTTGCCCGATATCTGGCGAATAATGCCGGCCACGAGGCCAATGTCTTTTTTATATTTGGAGAAGAAGGGCTATCCACTGATACCACTCACAACTTTCAGTTGCTGAAAATCCTCAAAAATGAAGGGGCTAATATCAGGATTTTAGATAGGCTGCCCGAAAATCTTGCGGGTTTCTGCGATTATATTGTAGACGGGATTCTCGGCACCGGATTGAATAGTGACTTAAAAGCCCCGTTGCCAGAGATCATTCAAGCTATCCATGATACTGAAATACCTGTTTATGCATTGGATGTTCCAACCGGCCTTAATGCTGATACCGGGGAAATCTACAATGCTTGTATCAAAGCGTCTCACACTTTTACATTCGGAACAAATAAAACAGGTTTTTTTCTGAACGGGGCATCACTCTATACCGGTACTGTTCATTTTATTGAACTTCCCTTTCCTGAGTATCTCAATCAAAGCAGAATGTATCTGCTGAATGGAGATCTCTACAATTCACTGCCTCCGGTAAGACGGAAGGCAAAACATAAGTATCAGCACGGCTGTGTTCATATTCTTGCAGGTTCTGAGGGGCTTACCGGTGCGGCAATTATGGCCGCCCAAAGCGCCTGGAAAGCCGGTGCAGGTTCCGTAATACTTTACGCACCAGGAAAATTGATGCCAGTCTATGAGCGAACACTACCGCAAGTCATCAAAAAGAGTGTTGGAAGCAAAGATGACACTTTTTATCGTCCGGCCGATGCTACACAGGTACTCGAATCACTTCTATCAAAACCAGGTACATTAATTGCCGGGCCAGGAATTGGCACGGAGTCAGATACAGGCAAATTTTTAACATCCGTTCTGTCAGAATTTTCCGGCAATGTGATACTCGATGCCGATGCCTTTTTCTTCTGGAGTTATATTTTAACCATTCCACTCCAACAAAAAAAGAATTGGCTGATAACGCCACATATCGGTGAAGCCAAAAAATACCTTGATGCACAATTTAATACCGACTGGGAACGTATGCAGTGGAGCCGACAGTTCAGAGAAAAACATGGGTGTGGAGTACTGATCAAAGGCAATCCTGCTATTTACAGCTCTGAAAATGTTACGTTCTTCACAGGTTATGATACTTCCGTTTTCGCGAGGGCTGGTTTTGGCGATGTACTATCCGGAATGCTTGGAACATATTTTGATATAACGAATTATATGGATGTTGCAT
>PWLN01000276.1 GCA_003559375.1 Balneolaceae bacterium
GCACAAAGGCACAATGATTTACTAAACATAACATAACCTTTGTGCCTTCGAGTCTTTGTGGCCTCTACCACTTATTCCCAATCCATATCAATAATTATCGTTATTTTTCTATACTTGAAAGCAACCACGATCACATCATCTTCCTATGAAAAACCACCCATTCATCATCCTTTGCTTTATTGCACTTTTAGCATATCCCGGACAGCTTTTCTCCATTCACGTTCAGCAAATCAACACCGCGCAAGCACACTGGATTGCTCCGGATAAACTGATCTGGAATACACCGGAACATACCAGCCGCGTTGAAATCTGGTACAGCCTGGATGCAGGAATCATCCTGTCAAACAATGAAATCACAGGTGGCAATCGTATTGAAACAGAACCGGGCGCGAGACTTACGAGACGACAATCAGACAAGTTCAGGCATATCTCTGGCAGAAACGTGTATCGTGTCCACGCAGAGGAAGAAACGATTCGTGAAGCGATAAAGGGACAAATTGTGGCAGTTGCCTTCGATAGTGAAGAAAACCTGCTTGATGTGACCCGTGTTCAGTTTGCCGGAGTTATTGATACGCTTTTTGTGTATGATGGCGTTTTGGGCCCGGTTTATCATGAGGAGGGAATTGATGTAAAACTATGGGCTCCAACGGCCCTATCGGTTACCCTGATCCTGTACAATGATGAGAAAAATCCTGTTGAGAGTGTTGAAACGCATTCAATCTCCGGAAACGGGGTGTGGCATTTCAGCGGACCGGCTGAGTGGGACCGGATGTTTTACCGTTTCGATATATCGGTTTATCATCACATCAACAACGAAATAAACCATTTTGAAGTGACAGATCCCTATTCTGTGAGTTTATCCACCGACAGCTACTACAGCCAGTTTGCGGATCTGGCCGGTGACGAGAGCCTGAAGCCTGCCGGATGGGACGAGATCCGGAAAGTGCAGCCACGGGCTGTTGATATTTCCATCTATGAAACCCATATAAGAGATTTCAGCATTGTTGATGAATCGGTACCGGAAAATCATCGTGGCACCTACATGGCATTTACGCATAATGGATTGGACGGCTCTTCATTGTCACGAGGAATGAACCATCTGATTCAGCTTGCCGATGCAGGGCTTACACACCTGCACCTTCTACCAATCAATGACATCGCCAGCGTGAATGAAAACCCGGCCAACAGGATCGATCTTCATCATCCCTACAGCCGCATCTGTGCATTTATTGATCACGAAGGGCTGTCGGAAGCCTGCGAAAGACATGGCGATCAGCCTATCAGGGAAGTTTTTGAAATGCTGGCCGCCGCCGATCCGGTTACCGAAGAAATCCAGAAACCGTATGACGTACCTGGACGAATGAACGGTCTTGCCGTCTATGACGGATTTAACTGGGGATATGATCCGTTTCATTTCAACGCGCCGGAGGGGAGCTATTCTACCGATCCGGAAGGGGCGTTGCGAATTCTTGAGGTTCGTGAAATGGTGAAGGCTTTGCATAAGGCGGGCCTGAAAGTGGTCATAGACGTGGTTTACAACCATACATTTGCATCGGGGACATCACGGTTTTCTGTCCTGGATAAGGTGGTGCCCGGATACTACCACCGCTACAATGTGGATAGTGGTGAAATGGAGACATCCACCTGCTGCGATAATACCGCGGCCGAACATGCCATGATGGAAAAGCTGATCATCGATTCGGTAGTCTTGTGGGCTCAGCAATACAAAATCGATTCCTTTCGGTTCGACCTGATGGGCCACCACCCGCGGTATGTGATGGAAAACCTTCTGGAGGCGCTTGCCGGGCTTACATTGGAAGAGCATGGCGTCGATGGCGCCAATCTTTATATCTACGGGGAGGGGTGGAATTTTGGTGAGGTTGCCGATGACCGAATTTTTGTTCAGGCTACTCAGTTTAATATGGGAGGGACAGGGATCGGGAATTTTAATGACCGGATCCGTGATGGCATTCGTGGTGGATTTTTTTCATGGAGCGGGCGCCACCAGGGCTTTGCCAACGGACAATACCTCTTTCCAAATGAAGAAGCCGGGGATGACAGCGTCACTCAGCTCGAAGACCTTCTCAGCCAGGCCGACAGGATCAGGGTGGGCATGGCGGCAAACCTCTCTGTTTACCCCTATCTGAACAGGTTTAATGAGATCGTTACCGGTGCAAACGAATATATCGGCTATACACTGCTTCCACAGGAATCGGTGAACTATATCGACAAACACGACAATGAAACCCTGTGGGATAACACGCAGGCCAAACTGCCGTTTGACCTTGACATGGAGAGCCGGGTAAGGATACATCTATTGAGTACGGCCTTTATTAACTACGGACAGGGAGTACCATTTCACCAGCTGGGTACCGATATCCTTCGATCAAAATCGATGGATCGTAACAGTTTCGATTCAGGCGACTGGTATAATGCGGTTGATTTTACCCTTGAAAGCAACAACTGGGCAACCGGACTGCCGCCGGGCTGGGATAACCGGGACCGGTGGGATGAGCACCGGGTATTTCTGACCAATCCGGAAATTGAGATAACACCTGAACATATGGAATTTACAAATGCGGTATTCAGGGAACAGCTCGAGGTGCGATACAGCTCACCGCTATTCCGGCTGGAGACGGCTGAGGAAATAAACCACCGGGTGAGATTTCACAATACGGGCCCGGAACAGGTGCCGGGAGTGATCGCCATGAGTATTTCTGACGGCGTATGTGCCGGTGAAGTACTCGATGAGAACCATGATGGTATATTGGTACTGTTTAACAGTGACCTGATGGCTCAGCAAATCTATATCGGAATACCGGGCCTGGACCTTCATCCGGTTCATGCAAATGGCACGGATAGTGTACTGCATAGTGCTGGTATCAGTAATGGCACCGTTACCATACCTGCCCATTCCGCAGTGGTGTTAATCAAACGCCAGGAAGGCGAACAGGGGAGTTTTCCTTGTAATCCGTATTATGTGGAGTGATTTTATTGCCACGGAAACACTGAATTTTCCGTGTCTCCGTGGCAATATTTCACCTTCTCATTTACACGATTTTCTGAATTATTAGATATTTTTACACCATTCGTTGAATAAATTTCGCATTTTTTTCAGGTTAATCCCGTTTATGTAACTAATATCATTATTTTTCGGGCAGATGTATCTGTTTCTTGAGCATAATGGAAATTTTTAATTCGTATTCTAACTGTCAAATGAAAACCGGTAAAATCATTATCATATCCTTACTCATCCTTGCTCCGTTGGGGTGGTGGGGGTTTAATCAGATGAACAGTACGGAAAGAGGGCTGCCTCCGCTTCATACGGAAAGAGTGGATCGCGGGGATGTTTCCCAGCGGGTGGTGGCTCATGGTTCCATTCAGCCGGTACATAAAGTTACCGTTGGAAGCCAGGTATCCGGTATTATTGAAGAACTGTTTGTTGATTTTAACAGTGTTGTAGATCGCGGTCAGGTGATTGCAAGGATCGATCCCTCAACTTTTGAAGCGGAAGTAAGCTCCGCAAGGGCAGAACTGGAGTCAGCAGAAGCAGGCCTGGAACTGGCCCGTATGCAGTGGCAGCGAGTACAGGAGTTAATGGAACGGCAGTTTATTTCTCCGCAGGAGGCCGACCAGGCCAGCGCCAACCTCAGGCAGGCCGAAGCGCAGGTGCGCGTGCGAAATCATGCGCTTGAGCGTGCGGAAAGGGAACTTGCACGTACAACCATTACATCACCTACCGACGGCATGGTGATTTCGCGTGATGTGGATGTTGGGCAGACGGTTGCTGCAAGCCTCAGTGCACCGATACTTTTTGAAATTGCATCCGACCTAAGCAGCATGCAGATTCATGCATATGTGTCGGAAGCAGACATTGGCCGGGTATCCGAAGGGCAGAGGGTGCTGTTCCAGGTTGATGCATACCGCGGACGCGAATTTCATGGTGAAGTGGTTCAGGTGAGGAACGCACCGCTCGTTCAGGATAATGTGGTGCATTATGAGACGATTATTTCCGTAAACAATGAAGAACGGCTGTTAAAGCCCGGCATGACGGCAGAAGTCTCCGTGATCACGGATGAACGTCATGATGTGCTTCGTGTAAGGAATACGGCTTTGAGAGCCCGTCTGCCGGATAACATCAGGCCGGAAGATGCGCCTTCACAGGAAGGGATGAACGGACAGGCATTTCTGCTCCAGGATGGAGAAATTGTCGCCACACGGGTACGAACCGGTTTAAGTGACGGTTTCTACACCGAGATTATCGAAGGACTGGATGTTGGCAGCGAACTTGTGATCGGGCTTTCACTAACCGGCCAGCAGGAAGAAAACCGGCGCAGCCTGTTCAGCGGCAGCCAGGCACAGTATTGATTTGAATTACCCAAATGAAAGGAGATCCCTCGACTTCGACCTTTTACGCTATCGCTGCAAAGGTCTACGCTCGGGATGACAGGTGCACTTTGTATCACCAGGCGGCGCAGACAAATCCCGGTTTATCGAAATCGTCATGCGCCGCCAATTGATTAAAAACCGCCCTTGTCATCTCGAGCGAAGTCAAGGCGGTGTATTTTCCCATCGGGATGCCTTCGGCGCCGCCTGGACGAAGTCGAGAGATCTCCTTGAGAAAATGCGAAATCATAAATTAAACGGAAAACCAAGTTCCACCCAGAATGCCCCTTGTTGAACTAAAGAAAATAACCCGAACCTATCGCAGCGGCACTGTCGCCGTGGATGCATTAAGGGGAATCGATCTTATGATCAAAGAAGGTGTTTATGCATCTATCATGGGTGCAAGCGGATCCGGAAAATCCA
>PWLN01000380.1 GCA_003559375.1 Balneolaceae bacterium
ACCAGGGCGTTGTACATGATATTATCATCAAACAGATCCATATTTTAACATCCCTGATTATGTCAGTGAATACTCCCAATCACCCTCTTCAAATACCCTTCAGCCTCTTTAAGGCCGATCTCCAAATTAGAAATATAAGCCTGCGTTCTGGATTGAATTTCATCAGTATTTAGCCTTTCCCGCTCATCAATTAAACCCAACTCTACAAAATAGCTCTCAAGTTCGTCGATTTTACCAGATTGGAATCTTGATATCTCTCCATTCCTGAGGGCATGAAGCAACAACACCGGGTTGCCATCCAAATCAATGAGCTTTTGTGAAACCTCATCAATAAATTTATCTGAAACCGCCTCTGAACGTTCCAATACAGACCTGTCAATTCGTTTGGGATGTCCCTGCTGAATCAAGCCCTGGTAGTGTTCGAGCAGACGAATTTTTTCCTTTATTTTGGATATCGTCTCATCCTGAAGCCCTTCTACTACGCCGCCATGCTCCAGAAAGCTTTCAAGTTGTCCCCAGCGGTTTAGTCCCTGCGAAAGGCATTGGTATAACAATTCTGTATCATCGATCACATACCACAGATGAAGTTCCGAAGGCCTGTTCAACATCAACTTATACGGCTGCGGATTGATTTTTTGGCCATAACCCTGATGATCCAAACCATCCAGCTCAGGCACTTCATGGAGAAACACCGGTGATATGGAAGGTTCAGCATCATAATCAATCTCATCAGATTGGCCGTTGCCGGAGAGTGTAAACACCGCAAAATCGACATCCCCGGAATTGGCCAAACTGGATTTCCATTTACCAACCTCATCAGCCTGGGCGGTGAAGTAAAAGACCTGTCGGCCATCTTTACTGATTTCCGTCAGTGCATCTATTATGGCGCTTGCCCGAACATCGTCACTATTTGCAAGCAGTTCATCGGCCAGTATCGGAAGTTTTACGGCTGACTCCTGAGTTTCAATAAATGCCATTCGAACGGAGAAAAGTAGTTGTATCCGGGTGCCAGTGGATAATTGACCTAACGATTTGCCCTCTTTTTCTATATTGTCATAAGCTACAAATTCGGGTTTCTCCTTTTCATCAACATCCAGGTTATACCGCCCTTTCGTAATCCGGTTAAAGAGCTTATTGGCATGTTTAAAAACCCTGGGCCGGTTTTGCTCTCTTAACTCTTTTTTTAACTGGTTAACCAGAATCTGGCCTGTTATCGAGGAGAGATTTTCATGATACTGTTGCTTCAATTTCAGTATGGCTTCATCCCGCGCATTTAATGCATTTTCCAGACTGTTTCCGCCCTTCACATTTGCGATGTCTATTTCGATCTTCGTAATTGTTTTATTGATTTCTTCGAGGCCAGACGCTGTCTCTTTATATGCATCCAACTGATCTGTTGCCTGGTCGAGAGTAAGTTTTTCAAGCCTGGATTTCTCTTCGCTATACCTGGAGTGGCTTCCAATTATGATTTTTTTATTCGTATATAGGCCTTCTGCCACATGATATTCCTGAGTTGCTATTTTAAACTCATCCAGTTGTTTCAGCAGATCCCGCACTTCATCTTTATTCCCAAATTCAACATCCAGTTTTATATAAATTTTCTCAAGCTCACTGTTCCATTTGCTGATCGCCTCTTCTCTGTCTTCAATGACCTTCTTTTGAGCTGAAATTTCTTTAACTGATTCCTGCCTGCCCATTTCCTGTTTACTCAGGTCTTTGAAAATGGCTTTGGCTTGTGTTGCATCGCCGGCTTTTTCAGCCGTGTATTTACCACAAATGTCATTGAATGATTTAAGCTCTGAGGCATATTTCTCTTCCAGTTTTTCCAAACTCTTTTTTAAGGCTTTTTCATCATCATTTGCCTTTTGCCACCGGTGAGCCTGACTAATAAACCAATAGAGAGAATCATAAAGCTGCGGATCATTAAAAGGAAGTTCAGGCAGTGCGGCAATTTTCCCCAAAAGTTCAGCGGCTGTTTTTTCTGCCTGGTCAACCTGTTTTTGTAAGCTGCCGATCTGTTCTTTTCGGTGGTTAATCGCCTGACTGATACGCCGATGCCATTCTGTAACCTGCAGATCTTTTATTAACATTTCCAGCCTTTCTCGGACAGATTCAGTATCCCATCGATCAGGTGGTGGCAGCCCTGTTTTCTTATAATCCTCTTCCCTGATTTTAAGATGTTGGTTCACGGGTTTCTGCCTGCTCTTATAAAATCCATAGAGTGCAAGGAAAAAAATCAGAATTAGCCCAATCAGCCCAAATTCCCACTGTACTAAACCTGCTGAAATGCCCAAAGCAGCAAGGATCAAAACCGTTGGGATAATCCATTTAGGTAATTCGGAACCAATTCGTGGTTCCTGCATCCATTGGCTTAAAGCATCGATTCCCTTCAGTATGGCAGTGCTGTCGGATTGAGTCTCAGATTGCTGCTTTTCCAGTTCTTCAATCTCTTTTTCGAAAAATCGTTTGGCGCTTGCTGTGCTGTGGGCTGTTTGCAGAAATTTTTCAAGATCAGACACCTCCTGAAGCTCTAAACCATCCCACGCAGTGGCATCCCTCTTTTCACCGAGATTTTTTAAAATGTCCTGCTTCAGCGACTCATGTTTGGCCTTCTCCGTTTCTTTATCATCAATACTTTCTTTCCATTTTTGTAAATTTTCAACTCTCTCTTCAAGTTCAAGTAAATCCTGCCCGGATATCCCACTTTCTGGAAGGGTAAGCTGACCCAGGGCATCCCGGTTTTCATCAATGATGTGCTTTGCCTGATTGATTTCTCCCCGGGCTTTGCTGATATCGCCTTCCAGCTTGTTAATCGTTTCAACCTCCTCTCCTGTTGCTTTTTCCAGGACTCCAGGGAATGTTCCTAACTGTTCTTTCTTCTGCTCAAAAGTGAGTTTCGCTTCAAGAAAATCGACAACCCTGCTGTAGAACTCTTTTAATTTTGACGCTTCTTCGGCCTTTGCCTTCCGTCCATACAGACCTGATAATCTCTCCTGATCTTTTTTTAGATGTTCCTGCTTTTCCTTTTGTTCTTTTACCTGCTGATTTGCAGCAATATAATCTTTATACTCTCTGATATTGCTGGGCTTAAGTTTATCCGAGTAGTCCAAATGATCCCTTGCTTTATCTAAATCATAGCCCCCAATGGATTCATTGATAATGTGCTGAGCAAGGTCATTCTCATGCACCGAAACCAATTGATGCAAAGCCAGTAAATAACGGCCTTGTTCCTCAACTGCCGGCAGTGCGGTCAGGTCATCATCTTTCCCGTTTCGCTGTACTTGTATCTGCCTGGAATTTATTCTGATTGCCCAGGGATCGCCTCCAATCGCCACATTGCCGTTTATTTGCAAGCCCTCTGTTTGATGACGCCAAATCAGTTTCTGTATGGCTTTTGCTGTGGTACTTTTACCGGATGCATTGGGTCCGGCGATAATATTGATTTGGGGAGAGAAAGCTTTATACGGCGGCATCCCATGCGGAAAACCGGCAATATTTCTGATGCTCAAATCTTTTATATGAAACGGAAGTTTTTCCATCCGGATGATCTATTGCACACCTCCTTTTTGAGATAAAAGTTCGGCCAGCAACTGTTCACATTCCTGTAATATAAATTCTTTTGCAACCTCCCCAGAATCATCGGCCTGTTCTTCTTCTGTACGAAGCGGCCTGTATGTTACTGCGGCATTTACGTTGCCAAGCTTCTTTTTAAATTCATCAGAAACAGCCGATAAAAATTCCGAATCATTGCCGGCCTGAATATCCAGAATAACGTTCGCCAAAATACCCGTGGGGTCCGGTTGTTTGGCCAGCTCCTCAAGGTTCTGAACTTTTGGTTCAATCCGGTTTACCACTCTTCGAATTGATGCCACGGTTTCGGAGGCATACTCCTGTTCGAACTCTTCGGTATTTGCTGACCAGTGTTCAAATTCAGATTTCAGTGCATGTCTTCCGGTTAAAACGAGATCATAGATGACATGCGCGACAAAGCGGAGTTCTTCGGCCTTATTATTTACATCATCCGAAAGTTGTTGAGTGACAAGATTTCTGAATCCGGATTTATCTGGTACCTCCGATATATCGATCTCCAGTTTTTCATACCGGATGGGAGACAACGGAATGAGCTCAGCTTTTACTTTTTTCGTGTTCTCAACTGTAAGCAGATACGGCCCGTGGCTGCCGGGCTCTTTCGCGCTGAGTGCATGGGGGGAGCCGGGATATAACACCAGCGGATAACTTTTATAATGAATTTCAGGTTTATGAATATGCCCCAGCACCCAGGCATCCACAGGGCTATTCAAAAGATGATTCAGGCTAATCGGCGCGTACGGACTATCCTTGACGTTTAAATCTCCATGCAAAATCCCAATTGCCGGAATATTTGGATCTAATAGCACATCGGCCCATTGTAACTGAAGTATTGGGTTTTCCTTCACATACTGATTGGGGAATGACCATCCCAAAAATTGCAGCTTCCCCTTTTTGTTTTTGATGGTTTTTAATTCCCACCTGCCGTACTCACCCAGTAAATGCACATGATCAAATTTTTTACTTTTCAACACATCGGGCAATACATCAAAATCATGATTTCCGGAAACGATCAGAACGGATATTTCTGCGTCATTTAATTTTTCGAAGCCTTCCTGAATTGGCCCGATGGCCTCAAAAAAACGGTTGTCCCGGTCGATGATATCCCCGGCTAAAACTACTGCATCCACCTTGTTTTTTACTGCCCAATCAACCATCCGGTGCCAGCTAAATTTGGTGGAACTCTCCTCGCT
>PWLN01000108.1 GCA_003559375.1 Balneolaceae bacterium
ATATATGTCCTGTTCTATCTATAGAAATTACCGGTTTGCAATTTCTTCAAGCCTTTCCGCTATCTGATCTTTTGACCACCATACACCGCGCACCATAACTCCTTCCTGATCTCGCACATTTCCGATATCTTCAAGCGGATTTGAGTTCAGCAAGATTAGATCGGCACGTCTTCCCTCCTCTACTGTACCAAATACATCTTCCATATCAAAGTAGATACCGGCATTACGTGTTCCGGTAACAAGAACCTGATATGGAGTTAAACCAGTTGCTACCATCATTTCCAGTTCATGGTGTATGGAAAAACCGGGAACATTAAAAAACTGTGGTGCATCAGAACCGAGAACAATGGGGGCACCCCTGTCATGCAGCTCTTTAGTAAGAATTTGCCTCACCTCAACAAGGCGCTGTGCTGCTTCGGGCTGAAAATCGTCGCGAGCCTGGAAATTGTGTTTTGATTCAACCCAGCCCTCTATGACACTGGCAGGCAAGTATCTCATTTCGGGCCACTGCGCCATTTCTTCAGCAGGAACCGGAGATTCAAGGTGTTCCACAAGGCTTAATGTTGGAATGTTCCAGGTACCGGCTTCAATGGTAAGTTCTACTGCTTCTGCAATCCGGCTCTCGTCAATCAGGTCCACTACTCCGCTTCCAAAGAAACCGAGTGAACGGTTCGGATATTCAGGGTGATTTTCAGCAAGAAACTCAACATAACGGTCAAGATGATCGATTGATGCCTGCCTGTAGTTCAGTGCATTTACCAGCATTACTTCAGGGGGGATGTGCCCTGCAAAGGGTAAACCGATCTCATGCGCAATCTCAGCTACCGCGTGGTACGATTCAAGAGAAATGCTGCCCATTTTCATAAGGTCAAATCCAGCTTCTTTATAACCACGTACTACGGCTTCAGCCTCAGAAGGTTCGGAAATATTATTCGGGCTAAGCCACGGGCTTGCTGCAAATATTGCAGGACCGGCTATTTCATTATTATTTACACGTTCGCGCAGTTCCAGGTGGTAGGGATGCCCTGCCATATTTCTCACAGTGGTCACGCCATTCGATATATAGAGAAATAATACATCTTTTGCATACTGTGGGTTGTTGGGGCCAGGAATATGCCCGTGCATCTCTGCAAGCCCTGGCATAAGGTACCTTCCTGTTCCATCGATTTGCTGCACACCGGCAGGAACATCTACTTCGGTCGCCGGACCAATTATGGCTATGATACCATCTTGTACAACAACGGTTTGATTTTCAAGGATAACCTCATCATTCATCGGCACAACATTCACATTTGTAAATGCATAAATTCCATCTGAGTCGCCGGAAATAATCTGTGGAGGCGAATCCTGACAGGAAATCATACTCAGTGTAGCAAATACTGCTATTGCAGCCAATATCGAATAGAAGCCTGAGTGTCTTTTTAAATTTTTCATAGTTAATCTTAAATGTTTATAGTTCAAATGTAAGCAATCAGCCTGCCACATGATATCACGGCAAGCCATAACAGAATCGATGTTATTCCTGCAATTTTTGCAGATACCGGAGCCGTTTCATTTTTATTCCACACATCTACGGTTTTCAAGGTATACCGGTGAAAAATAAATGCATTCACTATGGCAATTCCTATCAGCACAAGTTTCAAAATAAATGCCGGATTTGATGCCATTCCTGTTGCATCTACAATAAACAATATAATACCGGAAGGCAAAACTGCCCAAAAGCTTAAACGGGCCCAAAATAACATATGCCTGATGCATTCAGTTACCGGCAGATTTTTTGAAAAGCCGAGAAGGCGGAGGTCAAACAGGATAGCGGCACCAACTAAAACGGAAAAGCCCGCAATGTGCACTATTTCCAATATCGGGTACATCCATACAGATTGCCGAAAAAATAGTGCAAGAGAACTGCTTTCAAGCCATGTTAAAATGCTGCTGCCCGTGAATACAAAAATCATTAACGCAATTCAATTCTCAGATCACCGATGAAGATCCTCTCAGCACGCATTTCATTCTCTTTGGTTCGATGAGGATAGCCCACAACACGAACGGTATCACCAACAGCCAGCATGGCATCATCAGTCATGCCACGGTTTCGCATACGTGTTAATGGCGCAAGCACCACTTCCCATTCATCAATTTCTACCTCTTCAGGATTAATAACCCTGAGATCGATGAAAGTATGAGGATTTCCAATATCATTACTCAGGATAATTCCCTCATAATCAAGAACCGTATCCTGGTCGTAATTTGCCCAACCATGATGAAGCATAGCCCCAAGTGCAAAAAAAGAGGCCACAACAAGAACAGAAAAGTATGTTTTATATGATGGTTTCATTGGTTTGATGTTTTATTTAGGTTTTATGTATTCATTGATGACAAATATAACAGATGGACGGAATTTTGCAACTGAATCAAATTAATTACGAACATGGAACGTGATGTTCCCCGAAAGCTTTCGTATTTTTGAAAGTTTAAACAAGCCTTGGAACCATTGCAGGAAAATATTGTCATTCGCGGAGCCCGCGAGCATAATCTTAAAAATATCGACATCAACATCCCCCGGGAAAAGCTTGTCGTTTTTACAGGCTTGTCGGGTTCAGGAAAATCTTCTCTCGCTTTCGATACCATTTATGCTGAAGGACAACGGCGATTCCTGGAGTCACTTTCGGCATATGCCCGTCAGTTTATTGGAATGATGGAACGGCCGGATGTTGACTTTATAGACGGCCTCTCCCCTGTAATCTCAATTGATCAGAAAACAACTAACCGCAACCCCCGTTCCACAGTAGGCACTGTTACCGAAATTTATGATTTTCTCAGGCTTCTTTATGCAAGGATTGGAACCCCCTATTCATGGATTTCAGGCAATAAAATGGAAAAACAGACTTCTGATCAAATTGTTGCCGCGATCATGGAACTTCCCGAGGGCACCAAGGCATACTGCCTTGCTCCTGTGGTTCGCGGGCGCAAGGGCCATTACCGTGAACTTTTTGAACAAATGCAAAAACAGGGATATATCAAAGCAAGGGTAGATGGTGAACTGATTGATCTTGAAGGGGAAATTAAACTCGACCGTTACAAAACCCACAATATCGAAGTTGTTGTAGACAGATTTGTGATTTCTCCCAAGAGTGAAAAAAGAATATCGGAAAGTGTGCACCTGGCACTTGATATGGCAGATGGAAATCTGATTCTTGGTATACAACAAGATAGTAAAATACATGACCGGGTTTTTTCTAAGAACCTTTACGATCCCGATAGCGGACTTGCTTATGAAGACCCGGCCCCAAATCTTTTTTCATTTAATTCACCTTACGGAGCCTGTAAGGCCTGTAATGGATTGGGTTACCGATATGATGTAAGCCGGGATCTTGTAATACAGAATCCTGAGCAGACCATAAACCAGGGGGCTATTCGGTTTTTGGGTGAACCACGTGATATTTTTGTTTTTAAACAGCTAAATGCCGTATTGGAAAGTGCGGGATATGACTTCGATACCCCGATAAATAAATTAAGCGAAGATGCACTCAATCTGCTTTTTAATGGTGGCGGTGATAAAAAATTTAACGTTAGCTACGATTTTAAAAATAACAGTGTAACGTATAAACACAGATACAACGGCCTCAAAGCTATCATACGCGATCAATATGAAGAAAGTAATTCAAGTAAACAGAGAGAAAAGGCAAGGGCTTACCTGTCAAAAATAAAATGTCCTGAATGTAATGGCGGGCGGTTAAATAAAGAAGCTCTGTCTTACAAAATTGACGGTTATTCAATACAGGATCTTGTAGAACAGGATATTAAATCACTGCGTAAAACAATTGGCAAACTTAATCTGTCAGAACGCCAGAAAAAAATCGGCCAACAGGTTTTAAAGGAAATTATCGACCGGCTTGATTTTTTGCTGAATGTTGGACTGAATTACCTCTCACTGAACCGCGAAGCACAAACCCTGAGCGGTGGTGAAGCACAGCGAATAAGGCTTGCCACTCAGATTGGGACTCAACTTGTGGGAGTATTGTATATACTCGACGAGCCCAGCATCGGCCTTCATCAGAGGGATAACATCAAACTGATTCAGTCACTTGAAACACTCCGGGATCTTGGTAATACCGTTATTGTGGTTGAACACGATCGCGAAACGATTGAACATGCCGATTTCGTGGTAGATCTCGGTCCCGGTGCCGGCACCGAAGGTGGTTTTGTGGTCACAAAAGGTATTCCTGAAGAGCTGGATCCGGAATCACTGACCATGAAATTTCTGAATGATCAGGAAACAATTCCATTGCCTGAAATGAGAAGAAATGGAAGCGGTAAATCGATTTTCATTCGCAATGCTTCGGGGAACAATTTGAAAAATATTGATCTTGAAATTCCACTCGGTAAATTTATTTGTGTAACCGGGGTAAGTGGAAGCGGAAAGAGCTCCCTGATTAATCAAACACTGGTTCCTATTCTCTCCAACGAGTTTTATAATTCCAAGTCGGTGCCCCTGCCCTTTAAGAAAGCTGAGGGATTAAAACATGTAGACAAGGTAATCTCTATCGATCAAAGCCCAATAGGCCGCACACCACGATCCAACCCCGGCACTTACACCAAAGTTTTCGACCATATCCGTTCACTTTTTGCTGAACTGCCCGAATCGAAAATACGTGGTTACGACCAGGGGCGATTTTCTTTCAACGTAAAAGGGGGCAGATGTGAAACATGCCAGGGTGATGGTGTTCGAAAAATTGAAATGAATTTTCTGCCCGATGTTTATGTAAACTGTGAAAACTGCAATGGAAAACGCTATAACCGGGAAACACTCGAAATCCATTATAAAGGGAAAAATATTTCCGAAGTGCTTAGCATGCCAATCAGTAATGCCGTTGATTTTTTTGATTCGGTTCCTTCCATAAAACGAAAACTGAAAACCCTTAATTCTGTAGGGCTCGGTTACCTCACTCTGGGCCAATCAAGTACCACATTGAGTGGTGGTGAAGCTCAGCGTATTAAACTATCCAGAGAACTCTCAAAGATTGGCACAGGCGATACAATATATATTATGGATGAACCAACTACCGGGCTGCATTTTCAGGATGTGAAAATGCTCGTTAATGTTATTCAGAAACTTGTAGAAAAGGGAAATACAGTAATCGTGATTGAACATAATTTAGACCTTGTAAAGGCATCAGACTGGATTATTGACCTTGGCCCGGAAGGTGGAAATGATGGTGGGTTCATTATTGCACAGGGCACACCGGAAGAACTATCAGCACATAATGAAAGCTACACCGGGCGTTTTCTCAAGCTCGAGTTCGACAGAATTCAAAACCGGCCTGCAGTAATTAGCTAATTTATTATGGCACATAAGCATTTCAACTTAACACCGTTATAACAGCATTGGATTTTGAACGCAATACTTTTCATGATAAAATGTGATTGCTTAATGACTACCTACCCAAACTAAATAAGAGAATGTATGAAAAATCTTTACAGTTTACTGTTGTCTGCACACAGCATTCTCCCTATTTTTAGGAGCTTATGAAAATGTATTCGTCACATATTATCAAATCTGTCGTGATTTCGTTTTTAATGGCTGGTTTACTGGCACATCTTATTTTGCCCTTTTCAAGCCAGGCCCAAAAAAACGCCTTTACACAATGGCTGAATCATAATGTTGTGACATCCGGCAGCGAAACCGAAATCAAACTTCGCAACACGATCCGTGAGTTGCCTGAACAATCACAGGATTTTTGGTCACTTGTTCAGCAGGCATCTGAACTGATTGCAGCTAATAAAGATGGCTTCCGTATTCATCTCGCTTTCAATGATGACGATAAACAGCATCAAAAGGTCACAACATGGCTTATTGGTCAATGGAATGTATATCATACACACAAAACTGCCAACAATGCCATTTTACCTGAAATTATACAGCCGGTTTTCAAATGGATTACGGCAAATACAATTCCTGCTGCTGTTTTACCTCAAAATAACAACGATTATTACAGACAGTATTTATTTGTTTCACAAAACAAAAACCTCTTTATACGCCCGTTTTACCTTATTCCATTAGCAGGCGGAACCAGTATAAATGCCCCTTAAACATCTCTGGGAACGAACCTGTTCGAGTATAAATCCATGATAATAACCGGATCAGGTATAATGCCTGTAGTCATACATTAGCAATGACTAAATTCTCGAAAAAACTTCTTACTCCCCCACAGCTCACCAAATTATAAACCGGTTTACCCTTTAAAGGTACAACCGGAATTCAAATAAATTGTAAACCATCGATTTACCATGAAAAAACAAAATAACGGATTTAAAATTGGTTGCATCGCCCTGTTTCTGGGATTAACCATCTATTACCTGTTTCCAACCGTTCAATGGAACCTGGAACAGAGGCATATGGCAAGTATGACAGAAGCCGAACGCATTCAGTATGAAACCGATAACATTGCAAAATTGCAGCGGCTTCGTGAAAGGTCGCTTTCGCTTGGCCTCGACTTACAGGGAGGCATGTATGTTACTCTTGAAGTAGGAACCCCTCAGCTTGTTCTTGATATTGCAGGGGAATTCGCTGATGAATACCTGGAAGACGTAATTCGAGTTGCAAGAGACCGTTCCTTTGATCAGCGTACAAACTTTATAGATGAGTTTGTAAATGAGTTCCAGAGCAGGGACGCCGATGCCATGCTAAGCCGATATTTCCGCTCTGATGCTGAAAATATAACCAGGCGTTCTACAAATTCGGAAATCGCCAGTTTCCTGCGGAGGCAAGAAACCGCAGCCGTTGAACGTGCTATTGAGATCATTCGGTCTCGTGTTGACCGTTTTGGGGTAACCGAACCTTCTATCCTTCAGCAAGGAAGCAACCGAATTGTAGTTGAATTGCCTGGAGTTGATGATGAGGAGAGGGTGCGTGATCTGCTTCGCGGTACCGCACGCCTTGAGTTCAGGCTAACTCCGGAAACAGAGGAAATTAATGCTGCAAAGCAGGCTATTGTGAATTTCTTCAGCACTTACGAACCAGACGAAGATGAGGAAGACCCAATACCGAACCTTCTCGAAATCTTTGACCTGCGCGGTACAAATCAATACTCATTCGGTTACGCAGCAGGAAGAGACAGTGCGGCAGTAAACCGGATCCTTGAGCGTGAAGAAATCCGCAATTTGATACCCAGAAATATGACGGTTTTGTGGGGCGCCAATCCTTTTGCGCAGGACAATGGAATTGATTTATATGAAATGATCGCTGTACGAAGTCAGGTAGAACTTACCGGTGATGTGATATCGGAAGCCCGTGTGGCTTTTTATCCCACCACGAATGCACCCGAAGTATCCATGACCATGGATTCTGAAGGAGCACGGCGATGGGCACGAATTACAGGTGCCAATATAGGAAGGCCGGTTGCAATTGTTCTTGATGGGCTTGTTTACTCATATCCTACCGTGAGAAACCAGATTAATAACGGACGTTCATCCATTTCTGGAATGGGTGGCTTGCGCGCATCAGAAGACCTCGTGAATATTTTGATGTCGGGTGCCTTGCCCGCTCCCCTTGAAATTATTGAAGAGAGAACTGTTGGCGCATCGCTCGGTGAGGCTTCGATACGTGCAGGCCTCTATTCAGTTATGTTTGGGCTGGGTGTTGTAGCCATCTTTATGATCGTCTACTACCGCACAGGCGGAGGAATTGCTAATCTGGCATTGATGCTCAACATTATTTTTATCCTTGGAATTCTGGCCGGTTTTCAGGCAACACTCACCCTTCCCGGTATTGCAGGTATCGTTCTTACGATCGGTATGGCGGTGGATGCTAACGTACTGATATTTGACCGTATTCGTGAAGAGATGAGGGGAGGTAAAACACTTCGGGCCGCTATCGACAACGGTTATGCCAACGCGATGAGCGCGATTATTGACGCGAACGTAACCACGTTCTTTGTGGCGGTAATTCTCTACAGTTTTGGCGTTGGGCCAATCAAAGGTTTTGCTGTTACACTGATGGCAGGTATCGTTGCTTCACTCTTCAGTGCTATTGTGATTACACGGGTAATCATTGACTACCTGACACGTGAAAAAACCGCTATTGTAAGTTTCGGTTAACAAAAAGAATTTTAAAAAGAGGAAAACATTATGAGATGGTTTGAATCACCAAGTTTCGATTTTATCAAGGCACATAATATTGCCTACTTCTTTTCAGGTACCCTCATCGTTATATCAATCGTGGCCATTTTTACAATGGGCCTGAACTATGGAATTGATTTTCGCGGTGGACAAGAATTTGTATTTGAATTCCAGGAACCCGTCAATGTTGTTGAAATGCGGTCTGAACTCACTGAACCGCTTGGCTCGGTACCCGAAATCAAGCTTTTTGGATCCGACCGTGAAATTCTTCTCAGGGTCGACACTGAAGAAGATGTAACCAGAACACGTGAACTGATACTTGCCAATTTTGCTGCAATGTATCCCGGCAATGAAGTTACTGTCCAAAAAACGGACCTCGTTGGACCAAGATTCGCTGAAGATTTGCGCCGAGGTGCGCTCTACTCCATCATTTTTGCACTCGCCGTAGTATTCATTTATATCTTCATACGATTCAAAGGATGGTGGTTTTCTGCAGGAGCCATAGCAGCACTCGCGCACGACGTTCTCATCGTTTTGGGAATATTTACAATAATGGGTGAATTTGCCCCATTTGATGTTAGTATAAACCAGGCACTGATTGCAGCGTTTTTGACCATTGTTGGTTATTCATTGAATGATACTGTGGTAGTTTTTGACCGTATCCGCGAAAACTCAATCATTTACAAGACAATGAATTTCACTGACATGATTAATAAAAGCCTCAATGATACATTAAGCCGTACAGTAGTAACATCTGTTACAACCTTGTTTGTGGTAAGCGTGCTGTTTATCTTTGGCGGTGAGGTGCTTAAAGGATTTGCCTTTGCTCTTGTAATCGGTGTAATTTTAGGTACTTATAGTTCACTTTTTGTGGCCAGCGCTCTTGTCGTTGAGTTACAAAAACGTGCGATTGCCAAAGCAAAATCATAAATTAAATAAACCGAAAAAAGGGGATTTTATGAGTTTTAATGTATCTGAGCGTTATAATTGTGTCATTATCGAATTTAAAGGTAATGTAATGGGCGGGCCCGATGCTGTCAGCCTGAATGATAAACTTCATGAACTCATCGAGAGCAATAAAACAAACATTGTTGTTGATTTGAGTAAAGTGAAATTTATGAACTCCTCAGGTTTGGGTATGCTGATCGGCGCCCTTACCACAATGAGGAAAGCAGGTGGCGACCTAAGAATTGCCAATGCCACCGACAAAATTGAAAGCCTGTTGATCATCACAAAACTCATTACGGTTTTTAAACACTTCAAATCCACGGATGAGGCAATCGAATCTTATAAAGACTCGTAGACCAACCCGGCTCAATCAGAAATCATCCCGGTTATTTGAAAACCGTTTATCTTAAAAATAATATGGAGGTGTTTCTGGCACCTCCTTTTTTTTGAAAAAATATGGCTGTAAGAATTATTATCGGCGCCCAGTGGGGCGATGAAGGAAAAGGAAAAATTGTTGATCGGCTTAGTTCAGATGCCGCTTACGTAGTTCGTTATCAGGGAGGTGCAAACGCAGGACACACACTGAAATTTGATGACACTACTATTGTACTGCATCTTATTCCATCCGGTATGTTTAACGGAGATTCCAAATGTATTATCGGTAATGGTGTGGTAATTGATCCAATTGCCCTTGTGAATGAAATCAAAAAAGTGGAAGCACTTGGTGTTGATCTTCAGAATCGGCTATTTATCAGCAGTTCAGCTCATCTGATTCTTCCATATCATAAAGTACTGGACAATGTAAAGGAAAAAAAACGTGGATCTGATGCCATAGGCACAACCGGCCGCGGAATCGGCCCGGCTTATGTCAGTAAAGTTTCACGGATCGGCATTCGGATGAATGACCTTGCAAATACCGAAAAGCTCGAAGAAAGCATCAAAAAAAATCTGGCTGACATCAACCTTGCACTTAAAAATGTCTATAATGAGCCAGAACTTGATGCTGATGTCATGATGTCTGAACTGCTTCCAGCAATTGAAGTTGTTAAGCCTTACATCCGAAATACAACTGAAATCCTGCACCAGGCCCTGGATAATGGTGAATCCATTCTGCTTGAAGGAGCACAAGGAAGCCTGCTGGATGTGGATCACGGAACATACCCTTATGTTACATCTTCATCACCCACAGCAGGCGGGGCGTGTACAGGCAGCGGTATTCCGCCTATGGCAATCACCCATTCAATGGGAATTACAAAAGCATACTGTACCAGGGTAGGTAACGGCCCGTTTCCAACTGAATTAAATGACGAAACCGGAGAAAAACTAAGAAAAAACGGACAGGAATTCGGAGCTACTACAGGCAGGCCAAGAAGATGTGGCTGGCTGGATCTTGTCGCTTTAAAATATGCAATCCGGCTCAATGGTATGAATGAACTGAGTCTCACCAAACTGGATGTTTTGGACGACTTTGATACAATAAATGTTTGTACCCACTATGAATTGGACGGGAAATTAACCACAGTATTTCCGCTGAATACTGATAAAGTAAGCGAGGTAAAGCCGGTTTACAAAACATTTGATGGCTGGAAGCAATCCACCAGAAATATTACAAGTTTCGATGAGCTTCCGGGAAAAACCCGTAACTATATACGCTTCATCGAAGAATATACAGGTGTACCGTTCAAAGTTGTATCTACAGGGCCAAAACGTTCCGAGACCATCATCAGATAGCAATGCCGTATGGTCAAACCAAGGATTCTTACAGTTACTTACCAGCTGATCGCAAATAAACGCGAAGATGCAGAACAACTGGCTGAGAATATCAGTATTGAACAGTCGGTTGAAATGCCGGTCGATACAGTTCCTGAATCTGCTGTATTTTCACTTCCATGCGTAATGCAAGTGGAACCGATTAGTGAAAAACTCTGGAAGGCTGTAATTCGCTATCCGGATTCAATTATTGATGGTGATCCCACTCAGTTTTTGAATGTACTCTTTGGCAATATTTCGCTGCTCGATGGCATAAAACTGCTGGATGTCAATGATGAATATTTCACTGATCTGCTGGCCGGCCCTTCATTCGGAATTGAGGGGATCAGAAAGAAACTGAATATTTCCAGTCGGCCATTAAGCTGTACCGCTCTAAAACCTGTTGGATTATCGGCAGAAGAACTGGCGGGCAGAGCTCTCCAATTTACACGGGGTGGAATAGATATTATTAAAGATGACCACGGCCTGGCCGATCAATCAACTGCCGGGTTCAAAGACAGGGTTACCAACTGTCTGCGGGCAATTCATGACGGCGAACAGCATTCTGGAAAGAAAACCTGTTACTTCCCGAATATCACTACTTCACCAGCCGACATTTTCACACGATTTCAAATTGCAGTTGAACTTGGTGCGGATGGGGTTTTGATTTCACCACAATTAACCGGTACCGAGGCCATGCATGACATCGCGAAGAGTGCCCGGGTTCCGGTGATGGCACATCCGGCATTTTCAGGCCCCTATGTTATCAGAAATAACAGTGGCTTTTCATTGGAGCTATATTACGGAAAACTTTGGAGAGCATTTGGCGCTGATGCCATTATCTATCCAAATGCCGGTGGTCGTTTTACTTTTACAAATCACTCATGTAACGCTTTAAACCATCAGATGAGAACAGATTTTTGTAACTTTAAACCATCTTTTCCTGTTCCTGCCGGTGGTATAGACCTGTCAACGATACCCCAGTGGATTACAGAATACGGAAATGAAACGATATTCCTTGTTGGTGGCAGCCTATACAAACAAAAAAGTGGCATTGAACAGGCTACCGCTTCCTTTCAACAAATGCTCGGATTGGATGAATAAAAAATCTAAAGTGTTAAAAGCTCACAATTACAGCTGGAAAGATGTCTCCAAAAAAGAGTATAAAACAGATACTCAAAATTTTAAGGATATTCACCGTTTCACACTTCTGGGGGATGAATATCCCGACCTGAATTTTCAGACCCGATACTTTGAGATTGCACCGGGGGGATATTCATCGCTTGAAATGCACCGACACCCGCACAGTGTAGTGGTGATAAGGGGCAGCGGTACTTTATTACTCGAAAATGAAGTTTATGCATTAAATCTGAACGATATCCTATATATCGCGCCTGATGCCATCCATCAGTTTCATGCTGACAACAATGAACCACTTGGTTTTATCTGTATCGTTGACAGATACCGAGACAAACCCCGAATCCCTGATGAGGAAACTATTCACCAAAAAATTCAATCACCTGAAGTACTAAGACGCATTAAAAGGTAACATTACAATTTACAAAGAAATACCCAGCTCCCTTGTTCACCCACTCTCCGCATCTCTGTGTGCATGCTTTAATCAGGCAATATTAATCTGCCGGCGGAACTGCTCGAATCTCAATACACAAACCTGGAAGAGCCGTAATCTGCAATAATAGTATCCATAGATAACCTGCCAGATTCTATTGCTGATTCCATAATTTAGCTGCCGAAGAACCATTAAATACTTATCTCAGAACCCTTTTGAATCCAGTTCTGGAATCTGAATAAAGAGACAAAAGATAAAAGTATTTATGTACAATGATTATGAAAAATTCTAAATTAGACAATAAGATATTTTTATCTACAAAAAGAGTGAGTTAACTATAACAAATAAATAAATAGAATGAAAAGGACTATATCTCAAAAGGCATTCTCCCTCTTCATTGCTACTGTACTAATTTGCTTTTCTTCAGTACATGCACAAAATCAGGTTGAAGATGCTATTAAACAAATGTCAGAAGGTAATGTTACCGGGTACTTGCAACCATTTTTAAATGGCTTTTCGGCGAATTTGAATTCAGGTTTTTCAGGTTCAGCAAAAATTGATGACCAATTCACTATACGAATTGAAGCGGTCGCTATGGCTTCTCTGATCGGCGATGCTCAGGAAACGTTTAATGCGTTACCACCGGCGCCATTTCCCCAGCAAAGAGTTCAAACGGCAACAATTTTTGGGGATCAGGGGGCAACTGTTCAGGGACCCGAGGGGGTAGCCTATAAGTTCCAGAATGGTCAGCTTAATATGGATTATTTCCCATTGGCAGCACCTCAGTTAACTATAGGAAATTTTTATAATACTCAGCTCATTTTCCGGTTCTTTGCCTTGTCTACAGACTCAGATGTACCAGACATTAATTTAATTGGAGTTGGATTAAGACATGGAATCAGTCAGTATTTCGATAATTTACCTGTAGATATCGCAGCGGGAGTCTTTTATCAGAATTTTAAAATTGGCGATATAATGAATACTACCTCATTTGTGGTAAATGGCATGGCCAGTAAAGAGTTCGGCGTTCTAACCATCTATGGAGGTGCACAATATGAACACGCAAGTATGAATCTGAACTACACATTTTCAGGAGCTACCGCAGATGAAGATTCTGAAATTGATTTTAACTTTACCAGCGAAAATTTTGGACGGGCATTTCTTGGTCTTAACCTGAATTTGAAGTTTGTACATCTCCGTACGGATATTAATCTCGGAAAAGTGATTGCTGCCAGTGCAACCATTGGGTTTGGTATCTAAGGACTGCGAATTAACAATCAAGAATATTTAAAAAATGAACACAAATGCCATGAAATCACGAATATTTTATTTACTGCTTATTCCAGTTTGGATAATTTTTACTTTCGGATGTGACGATATGCTCAGGGATAACCTTGTGATTGTAGATTCAGTTTCATCATTCGAATATTCTGTTGATAGCCGTGATGTGAATTATTCCGAAACTGAACGGCTGAATCTGCAGAGTGTAATTGATGACATCGACGGTGATGTGGAGGAAGTTACTTTTTATAATATCACAATGTTTGTCAAAAACTTTTATGACAGCTCGCCACAAACAGCCATTTCCGGGCAATTAAGTGTGAGTCCCGTTGGTTCAGCACAAAGCGAACCGTTAGTAAACTTCAACAACATAACATTCGAAGACTTTGCAAGTGAACGTTCTATCTTTAGTGGTGAACTCCCCGGAATTACCGTAGTACCGGGAGCCCTACAAACACTACTAAATTATTACAGACAAAGACCGGCTCCTGTTGTTGATTTTACAGTATCAGGTACAATAAATCGTGCCGGTAATGAGGATAACGTAAAATTTGACTTTGTTGTTAAACTCTACACACAAATGGCAGCCGACCCATAATAAGATCCTCATTCCTGGATTTCTTTTTTAAAGGTAAAAAAAGATATTTTACGGAGCTGAAACAGTCTCACAACTGTGTACTGTTAATCCGGGGAAGGGATTCCGCCCATTCGAAGCGGCCTCTCCCTTTCTCTCCAATCCGGCAAATATTCGTCCATTAGGCGATAGAACCGTGCTGAATGATGCCTCTCAAGCAGATGTACCATTTCATGCACAACTACGCTTTCAAGACACATTACATTATACTTTACAAGATCCAGATTGAGCCAGATCCTTTTATCACGGATATTACAGGTTCCCCAGCGTGTTTTCATCTTTTTTATGCCAAATTCAGATACCTTTACATTTAGAATTGTCTCCCATTTTGATATGTATAATCCAATTGCTTCCCTCAATTGGCCTCTGCACCATTTTTCAATTATTGTTTTTCGTTTAATAGATGTACTATTTTTTTTTACAAACATCAAAATTGCACTATCGCAACCATGAACAACCTGCGGTGGGGATGCGGTTTCATATACTTTTAATTTGACTGGTTTACCCCAAATCTGCAATTGGTCACCCGTTATATAGGTTATATCTTCTCTTTTTCTTTCGGAGATGTCCTTTTTCAAATGCTTTCTGATCCACGAAACCCTGTCACGGACAAAATTTTGGATATGTTCAGAGTTCAAATGGTACGGACAAGATAACACCACTCGCTTCTCTTCTGTATATACCCTGAGATACATATTTTTAATTTTTTTCCGCTTTACCTCTACAGTTATCCCGCCTTCTGTTATGCTGCTCATAATAAGTTTATCATTAATAAACGATTTTATTTTCCATGAACGGTAAAACAGGTCTCATCGTTATTCTTATTGACAATTAACAAAAACAATTAAAATCAATTACTTAAATTATGTTAGATAAACTTGGATATATAGCTGCCGGACTTGGATTTACATCAATTGCTGCAAGTGTCACCGCATGGTACACAGAAAAAGGGTCGGATGAAAGCGAGAATGCTCACGCTGAAAGAACAGGGATTTTTATAGGACTTTGGCCTCAAACTTTTTTTGCTCTGGCAATGATCCTGTTCAAACTTAAAGAAATGGGGCATGAGAAAGATGCACAGAGGTTATTCAAAAAAATGGAAGAACGTTTATCTGAACTGAGATCCGGTTAAGTTAAACGGAGAATATGTCTTAGAAATAAACCACCAGATAATGTGACGGGATGCGGGAATTGCAACGAATAATCATGCATCCAGCATCCCTTAATCTCTATGCTTCAAATAAGAAAACTATTCTGAATATAAATAGTAAGCTACCCCCGTCGTTTCACTTTTGTTGGCAATTAAACAGTTATCACTTCTGATATTGCTCTTCTTCCTGCCATATCAACGGCTGCAATTTTGTATGAATGCCCTGCTTTAACAGACATACATTCAAATGGCTTGTCCAGAGATACCTGTGGTTTGTGCACCAACTTTTCGATAACTGTACCATCCTCTATCACTTCATAATGAGAAATCGGTTCATTACCTGCATAAGAAGTATGCCATGTTAGCCTGAGAGGGCCATCCTTCACAACTTCGGGATATCTTGGAGCTGTAAGGCCGCTATCCGGTAATTGGAAATAGTTGGTTTCTCCATCACGGGCACGTAAACCGATTCTTTCAAGGTCACGCCTTTCTGACTCAGTTAATGCATCCTCCTCTATTTGCGCAGCATAAAAATTTTGTACAAGCTGACATTTAAGAGGGTTTTCATCAACATGGCCGATACCAATAATCAGTGTATCCAGCCCCCTGGTTGTAAGAGCATATTCAACGAGCGGCTTGCTTGGAATCTCATTCGTTCCAACATTGCGAATTACGTGATCCGGACGGTTGCTCCATCCTGCATGTTTACCATACATGGTACCGTCGGCGAAAACTTTCATGCCTACAATCCCAATGTCTTTCTCCTGGGCCACCGGAATTACATTATATTGCATATTGAGATACCTACGGTCATTTACGTTGATGGAAACAAGCATTCCGTCAAGCAAATCATATCTGTCGCGCTGAATCATCTCCATCATCGCAGGTGCAGAGAAATGGCCGGAAAAACCAAGATGCCGAATGAGTTTTTCATGCTTAGGATTCATCCCGGTAATATTGGTGCCATCTCTGAAATCCCGGAGAGCAATCAATGCACCGAAATTATCATCAATATCAAGCGGCCCTTCGAGACCTTTATAGACTACATCAATCTCTTCGAACGTGGTGAGGTTATGAATCATGATCATATCCACATAAGCTCCTTCCGGGTAATTTCCCTTACCATCTCCGAACAATTGAGACAAAGACCGTTTCAGATCGGCTACGGCGCCACCACCCGGTTCGGCCTGAGAACTGTTCCGAACGTTTTCGATCTCAGGATATCCGCCTTTTGCCCACCGAATCATCGACTTTGTGGTTAAAAAAATTGATGAGCGAAGATTTTCGTTGTAGTGTGAAGTGCCTGGAATCAGGTTTAGTTTGCGAAATGCCTTTCCAAAATTTTCCTGGCTTGGCCCATACACATTGGATGTATCGAAGTAATTCACTTTAAGTTCAAAAGCCTTGAGAATAATCTCTATGGGATTCACATCCTCCGGAGTCCACTGCAGCGATGCCTGTCCGCCAAGGCCAAAAGTTGTCACATCAAAATTGGTCTTGCCAAATCGCCTTTTCATGGGTTGCGGAAAATGGCTGCTATCTAATGTAAATCCAGGCATTACAGTAATACCTGCTGCTGCAGCTGCCCATAATTTCATAAATTCGCGTCGGGAAAGTGTTCTTTTGTTCGCCATGACAATTGTATTATTAGATTTTCCGGTGCTTATTTCTTCATTCAGCCTAAATTTTTTACATCTATTTTAGACATTCCTATCTATTTAAGATATGAAAAAAGCCCTGCTTTTTCATTTCCGGTTGTCATATGGAAAAAATTTAAGATGTGAGGGTACAAGCCCGTGGGGATAAACGGTCAACTATGTTGAAACTTCATCGACCGGGAGACGATTGTGTTAATAATCCAGTAAAGCACAAGCGAGACGCTTGCGCCATCTAAATCATGCATCACGCATCACACACCCCGAATCCAGTATCCAGGCATCCTGTTACCAACAATCGGTATCTCTAATCCCGCATCAGTTTTTTATACTGAATTCGCTCTGGCTGATCTTCGGTGATGCCAAGCCTCATCCGGCGGTTTTCTTCGTATTCCTGATAATTACCTTCAAACCAGTAAACCTGACTATTACTTTCAAATGCAAGGATATGTGTAGCAACCCGGTCCAGGAACCACCGGTCGTGCGTA
>PWLN01000408.1 GCA_003559375.1 Balneolaceae bacterium
AAGATGCAGTACGTTCCGTCGAAAAATGGCAGATTGTGGGAAGCCTGAAGATTAATTTTTGACAGAAATAAGGTCATCAGACGAGTTGTTCCGAGATCGGTTGTAATTTTTTATGATTTCGTTTTTCCGGGAGATTCGTCAGATGACTTTAGCTTGGTTTTCTTGGATTTACACTTAAAACGGCGGTTTTAACGTGGCGAACGAGGTTTGCTGTAGTGCTTCCCATCATCAGGTAATTTATGCCGGTCCTGCCAACCGTTGCCATTACAATAAGGTTGTAGTCATGTTTTTGTACGTGATTGTAAATTGCTTCATGGGGCGTATCTTGTGTAACAATCACTTTTTCATGTACCTGTTTAACGATATCATTGAAATACTCCCTTTTTAGCAGTTTCAGGCGTTCTTCACGGATCTTTCTAAGTGACAAATCTTTCTCTTTTTCATCAAACTGGTCAAAACTCAGGACGTGAATCAGATCAATTGTTCCACCGGTTTTTTCGGCAATAATTTTTGCAAAAGGGTAGGCATAAGCTGCATTTTCTGAAAAGTCGGTTGTAAGCAGAATTCGTTCAAAATTGCCGACTTCAGATTCATTTTCTACAATCATAACCGGTGTATGGGCTAACCTTAATACTTTTTCAGCTACTGAACCGAGAAGCAGACGGCTAAAGCCTGTTCGTCCGTGACTGCTCATGATAATATAGTCGAAATCAACGGATGTATCGATAATACCCTGAGCTGCATTTCCAAGGCCAATGATAGGTTTTTCAAGCCTCTGTGGTTTCACAAACTGTTCAGCAATATCCCTTGCACGGTCGTGAAGAGTTTGCTCAAGGTCTTCAAACTTCTGGTACATCTTGGTACTCATACCAAGGGCATAAGGTTCATCGAGTTCTGATATTGGAAGATGTGAATAATAGGGTGTAACAGTGCCGTCAAAAATTTCGGCAAATTTATCAGCTACATCGAGAGCTTTTTTACTTCGTTCGGAAAAATCGACCGGTACAAGAATCTTCATAACTATAGATTTATGATTTATTGGAGTTTGAACTCTTATTTCTACTGTAATTTCCCCAAAAAACAATTAAACGTAAAGAGATATTTTTGTCTTCAAACTAAAAAAGAACCGCTATGTTTATTTAACCGCAGAGAGCGCAAAGAAACGCAGAGTGTTTGGATAACTGCAAAGAGCGCTGGGAGGTACTGAGGGATTGGTTAACCGCAGAGGGCGCTAAGAAACGCAGAGTGTTTGGATAACCGCCAAGGGCGCAAGGAAACGCAAAGGGGGGGGGTACATAAGATTCAAATTAAATGATATAAACTGTAGTTATTAAGTCAAATATAAATAATGAAATAAAAACAAAAAAATTCTAAAATATTTAAAAAAATTTGAAAAGCTCGGAACTGTATTTATGTTAATCTGTTAATCTGTTAATCTGTTAATCTGTTAATCTGTTAATCTGTTAGTCTGTTAGTCTGTTAGTCTGTTAGTCTGTTAGTCTGTTAGTCTGTTAGTCTGTTAGTCTGTTTCCACCGCTGCGCTTCTTCAATATCCAGTGTATGATTGGAGGTGCGATCAGTACGGCGATGAAAATGTGGCCGGTGTACATGTAGAGTATTAGTGCCGTCAACAGGCAAAACATTAGTACAATGAACGAAATAAGCCATACTTTTTGATTTGTGGTCATATAATTACGATCATACAGTTTCCAATCTTAGTATCTCCAGCGGTGAATGTTTGAAGATATGCCGGCTTCCGCTCCATCCGATGATGATTGCTGATAGTATGATGCTTCCTGTGATTAGAGACAGAGTTAATAGGTCGGGAACAAATGTGAGATTGAAGTAGAAATAGGCGAGTCCCCAGCTTGCTGCGAAAGCCAGGAGTAGTCCGGTGAGGCTTGAAAGTAGCCCCAACAAACCGTATTCGATGGTTTGTATAGTGCCAACCTGCGACTTTCCGGCGCCAAGGGTGCGCAGAAGAACAGATTCTTTCGTACGCTGTTTTCGGCTTATGGCTATTGAACTTGCAAGAACTACAAATCCTGTCAGAATACTGAAGAGCGCCATAAAACGGATGGCCAGTGCCACTTTATCGAGGAATTCCCGTACACTGTCGAGCGCCACAGAAATGTCGATGGCAGATATATTCGGGAACTTTTGTACAACGGCTTCCTGAATAGCAAAAACGTCGTCTCTGTTTTCAGCCCTGACGGTTGCAGCATAGAACTGTGGAGCCGGCTCGAGTACACCTTCCGGAAACACAACGAAAAAGTTTGGTTCCGGTCGCTGAAAATCTACTTCTCTAACGCTGGCAACAACAGTATTAACCGGAACTCCCTGAACATTAAACCCGAGTGAATCACCCAGTTCGAGCTGAAGCTCGTCTTTGATCTGTGTGGAAATTGAAATCGGCACAACACTGCCAATGCCTTCGGCTTCCGGAATCCATTCACCTTCGATTATGGTTTCTGAATCCGTAAGGTGGTTTCTGTATGTGACACGGTATTCCCTGCCAAGCACCCAGCCACCGATATTCAAGGTTGAATCGGCCCTGATTTCCTGAACCGTTTGGCCTTTTCTGGTAGCGAGCCGCATGGATACTATGGGTACATTAATCATTACAATACCGTTCGACTCTTCGATGGCTGCCAGAAGCCCCTCATTCTGATCGGATTGTATATCATAGAAAACCAGGTCTGGCATATTTTCTCCGGTTTCAAAATTGATACGCTGCAGAAGCATATCCTGCGAAAGATAGAGTGTTCCAATCAACAGCATACCCATGCCCAATGTTGTGACAAGCATCGAAGTTTGGTTATTTGGCCTGAAAAGATTAGCCATTCCTTGCCTGAGGGTATATGAAAATGATTTGAGGCGAAGTTGTTTTACCCCTGCAATCAGTAAAGCCGCAACAATCCACAGCAAAAATATGAAAAAGATAAGGCTCACCGTAAAACCGATCGCTGTCATAAAACTTTCTGTTAGTAAACCAACTATCATCACAAGTACAGACAGAGAGACAGACAGAGTTACTATTTTCACTTTTTTTGACAAGGCTCCTATAGGAGAAAATTCAGTGTTGCGTATGGTCAATAGTGGCGATATCGTGCTGATGGCAGCCAGTGGTAAAAGTGAAAAAACAACACTCACCAGCATTCCTGTCACCAGGCCTAAAGAAATAGCCTGGATGGAAACTTGCTGCACTATGGCAATGGGAAGTAAGTCAGTAAACAGTGTGGGAATATAAAACTGAATAAAAATACCGATTCCTGTACCGGCAAAAGAGCCAATTAATCCTAAAAAGGCTATTTGTATCGCGAATGCAGCAAGAATTTTTTCTTTTGTCATTCCCAGACAACGCAAAGTTGCAACTGCACTGCTTTTGCGTTTGATGTACACATATATTGCGCTTGATACACCCAGGCCGCCAAGCAGGAGTGCGATAAATGCAATGAGCCCGAGAAATCTTGATAGGTTATCCACTATAGACTCGAAATCACGTTTACGGGTTTCAACCGTTTCCATGCGAACACTGTGTTCTCTCGCAAGAGGACGAAACTCTTCTACGATGGATGCAGCAAGCTCGGGGGATTCGAACCCGAAGTATTCTTTGTAGGTAACACGACTACCCCTGTCTAAAAGCCCGGATCCTTCGATAATATCTCTGGGTATATATACTCTCGGCCCAATCAAAGAGAATGCCGCGGCTTCACCGGGTACGCTTACCAGGGCACCTTCAACCGCTACCGGGATGCCACCAACCCGAATGGTATCACCAATTGCAATGCCAAACTGGTTCATTGCCGACTGTTCTACCAGTGCAGTTCTTCGTTCCTGATACAGATTTGCAGCATCTGAGGGTTCGGTGGTAATTCTGCCGTAAATTGGGAATGGCCCATCAATGGCACGTATCTGTGAGAGCCGGCTCACACCATCGGTGTGATACGAAACCATGGAATTGAATTCTACCGCAGTAGCGGTGCTGCCCCCGATTGAATCAATAAACGAGCTAACCGGTTCAGGGAATGGCTGTGTGGAACGCAATTCAAGGTCAGCACCCAGGAGTTCGCGTGCCTGTTCATCAACCGTTAAAAAAACATCATTGCGGAATGACAGGATCGCAACCAGAGCTGCTACACCGGCGATTACAGAAGATGAATAAAGTAAAAGGCTCTTCCATTGCGGGCGGGCATCCCGCCAGGCAAGTTTCCAGCTGAATGGGCTAAAAAGTTCTCTGAAAAAATTCATGAAATCAGCTCAGCAGTAATATGATCCGTTTGGCGATTTAGAGTAGTCTCATCAGAAATGATGTGGCCGCTCTTCAGCTCTATTACCCGGTCGCATTTAGAGGCAAGTTCCCGGTCGTGTGTTACAATAATAAGGGTTGTACCCTGATCGCGGTTCAATTCAAAAAGCAGGTGCTCGATCTGTGCGCCGGTTTCGCCATCAAGATTTCCGGTTGGTTCATCCGCAAAAAGTACGGCTGGCCTGTGGATAAATGCCCGTGCGATTCCGACCCGCTGTTGTTCGCCTCCCGAAAGCTGATTTGGATAATGATGGGTACGCTCTCCAAGCCCAACACTTGAGAGCAGATTCAATGCCCTTTCTTCCACTTCATGATAGGCTACCCCACGGAGCTCAATCGGCACCATCACGTTTTCAAGAGCGGTGAGGGTAGGAATGAGCTGGAATGACTGAAATACAAATCCGATCTGTTCGTTTCTGATTCTGGAAAGCTGAGATTCGCTGTAAGCTGAGATTTGCTGGCCATTGAGGTTTACATTGCCAGAAGTTGGTTTATCGAGACCGGCACAGAGGCCAAGAAGTGTTGTTTTACCACTTCCTGATGGCCCCACGATTGCACATGTTAAACCTCTTTCAATTTGAAAAGAAACATTGTTTAATACAGTAAGAGAGTGGTCTCCACTCTTAAATGTTTTGGTAAGATTTTGAACCGTTAGAATTGGATGATGGGTCATTCCGGAATATTTTTAAATTGAAACAAATACCTGAACAAATTGGTTATAAGATATCATTCCAAAGAATCATATTTCAAGGTATCAACTTATTTGAACGCATGAAGATATTGAAAGTTACATTGTTTTGTTTACTTCTGTTTATCGTTTCGGAAGCTGAAGCGCAGCAACCGAAAACGATTCTTTTTTTTGGTGACAGTATTACAGCTGGTTACGGTCTTGATGAAGAACAGGCGTTTCCTGCTTTTATCCAGGAAAAACTGGATGAGAATAGCCTTCGATACCGGGTAGTGAATGCCGGACTTAGCGGCGAAACTTCAGCAGGCGGACTGCGAAGAGTAGATTGGGTGCTTCAGCAGCATGTCGATATATTTATATTGGAGCTTGGGGGTAATGATGGGTTGAGGGGCATTGACCCTGCCAATACAAAACAGAATCTGCAGGGAATTATGAACAGGGTAAAAGAGAGGTATCCGGAAGCAACAATTGTTTTAACGGGAATGGAATCTCCACCTAATATGGGAAGCGACTATACAGATGCATTCAGATCCATATTTTCCGATCTTGCACAGGCGAATGATGTTGTTTTTATGCCCTTTATACTTGAAGGCGTAGCCGGTAATCCGGAGCTGAACCTGCCAGATGGAATACACCCCACGGAAGAAGGCCACAGGATTATCGCGGATAATTTGTGGGAGATACTGAGGGGAATTTTGTAAGGTTGAAGGTTTCAGGTTTGAGGTTCAAGGTTGAAGGTTCAAGGTTCAAGGCTGAAGGTTTGAGGTTTGAGGTTTGAGGTTTCAGGTTCAAGGTTAAAGGTTGAAGGTTTGAGGTTCCAGATTGAAGATTTTTAGATGGCGCAGGTACCCCTTTTTTTTTGGATGGCGCAAGCGTCTGGTTTACCCCTATGGGGCTTGTGCCACACCCACCCAGTGTATGCGCAAGCGTCTGGTTTACCCCTATAGGGCTTGAACCATCGTAGGCTGTGCTTGTGTGAAGGGCACAAGCCCCATATGGATTCCCCTTATTAGAAGCCTGAATGAAAATTAACTGACCCTCGAAAATCCTTGACACCTCGAGAATGATGAAATGCTGTTCATCAAAAAAAACGCAGATCACAGATTCAAAACCGTAGATCGTATATCAACTCGTTTTAAATTCCGGTTCCGGTAGTAGATTTTCCGTCAGGTTTGTTGTTTATCAAATTGAGCCCTATTCAATTTGCGGTAAAAACAACGTGTACTCTTTCACGGACGGTTATTGATTGACGGAATTGCAGGAGTGAGCCGTCGGAGGCTTCAAGAGCCATCATGGCTGTAGCGGTTCTGGGTGAAATTTCACTTCTTGTTCCGTATTCAATGATTCTGATATCAATAAGTTCTTTTCCTGCTGAATGGGCAAGTATTTCCGCTTTCCTTCTTGCGTCTTCCACCGCCAGTGCAAGCGCCTCATCAGCGGCTTCTTTTTGCAGTGAAGAAGCAAAGCTTCCCGAGAAGTTTACAAAACCGTTTTCGATCAGAGCAATCTGCATCGACTCAAATTGCGCTACGTCATCTATTCTGATTGTTACATTTTGGCGTGTTTCATATCCGGAACCTTCTTGTTGTCTGCGCATAGGAGAAATATTTACAGGGTTAGTATAAATATTTTCTTCTGCAATATTTTCGCTGATAAGTAATCTTGTGAGGAAAGCTTCTTGTTCCTTATGTCTCTCAAAAGCGGTTTTTGGCGAACCGTGGAATTGAGTTATGGTGACATTAAAAAGCAGTAAGTCAGCTTCGGCCTCAACCTCACCGAATCCGGTCACAGATATTTCAGTATACTGAGCTATGGATGTATAAGGATTTGCCAAAGAAATAAACAGAAGAATTGCGAGAGGGTAAAAAAATTTAATAAGATATTTCATATGTTTTTAGGAATGAATTAAAGTCTATGCGTCTCATTTTCAATAACAAAACGGTTAGGATACGGCAGATATTTATATACCTGTAAAGAAATTATTAATTTTTTGTCTTGGAAGCGCTTGCAAATATGATAAAATGGAGTTTTCTTTATTTAGGCTATTTGATTTATCATAGACGCATCCTTTTTTCACAATACTATTCCAAATACTAATTAAACTACCAAACTATGAAAACGAGGATACAATCCGGAAAACGATTGTTTTCTGTTCTTTTAGGGGTATTATTTATTTCTTTAAACTTACAAACACTACAAGCAAGCAACACATCTTTGAGTTACGATGATCAACGGATGTCGATATCCGGTACAGTTGTTGATGCATCAACAGGGCAGGCTCTTGCCGGAGTAAATGTTGTTGTAAGGGGAACAGTAGTGGGAGTGGCCACGAATCTTCGGGGCGAATTTACTTTAAGAGTAAATGCTGAGCCACCCGTTACGATAGTCGCTTCCATAATTGGTTATACATCACAGGAATTTCAGATAACGGAACAAAATGTATCAGATCTGCGGATTGAATTGCGGGAGGAGATGATACTTGGAGCCGATATCGTAGTTTCTGCATCAAGAGTGGAGGAAAGTATTCTGGATGCGCCAGTATCTATTGAAAAAATGGATATTATAGCCATCAATCAAACCGCGTCCCCCAGCTATTATCAAGCCCTTGCGAATCTCAAAGGAGTGGACATTACCACCAGCAGTATCAATTTCCAGATTGTAAATGCACGCGGATTTAATTCAACCGGTAATACGCGGATGGTACAGCTTACGGATGGCATGGACACCCAGGCCCCTGCCCTCAATTTTCCGATCGGGAATCTCAACGGGCCATCTGTTTTGGACGTTGAGAGTGTAGAATTTATCCCCGGCGCTGCATCCGCACTTTACGGCCCCAATGCGTTTAACGGGATTTTACTGGTAAACAGCAAAAGTCCGGTTCGGTATCCCGGTTTAAGTGTATTTGTGCAAAATGGAGTGAACCATATCAGTGGAGATTCTAACCTGGGCGAGCCGGGTAATCCTAGGCCGATGTTCGAAACTTCACTGCGATATGCAAAGCCGGTTTCTGATCGGTTTGCATTCAAGCTGAATTTCAGCTACTCACAAGCCGATGACTGGAGGGGGATTAATTATTCCGATAAGAATGCTTCATTGGCACCCTCCGGTGTGGATCGGAATCCAGCTTACGATGGAGTTCACCTTTATGGTGATGATGGAACGTTTAATATTGGTCTATTAAGTTTAAATCCAGATTTTGTTGGTGGTTTAACACAAGGTTTGGTTAATTCACCTCTCCCAATAACTCCACAAGATGCCCAGTTATTTGCACAAAGTCTACCATCTCAACCTGTAGCAAGAACCGGATATCGTGAAGAATTTCTGGTTGATCATGATGCCAAAAACCTGAAGTTTGGTGGCTCACTGCATTACAGGCTTACAGACAATCTGGAGGCCAGTTATACATTAAATTATGGATCCGGAACCTCGGTGTATTCCGGTGCTCAGAGATACAGCCTGAAAAACTTTTATATCCATCAGCACAAAATCGAATTTCTTGGAGATAATTTCATGATTCGTGGTTATGGTACATTTGAAAATTCAGGAGACTCATACATAGCAGATTTTGTGGGCTTTTCAATAAATGATGAATATCGAGACACTCAAACATGGTTTACTCAATATGGAGCAAATATGGTTCAGGGATTGGTTTTAGCCTATTTAAATCAATTTGGAAGTACTCAATATTCAACTCAAAATGTTCAGGCTTTATTGGGTAATGATGCTGTATTAAATAATTTACACAATTGGGCAAGAAACGGTGCCGAACAGTTTGGAATTACAGGAGCCGATGCGGGGAGGATAGAGCCTGGTACTCCACAATTTGAACAAGCATTTAATAAAGCTTTAAGTGATGTGATACCTGATGGAGCTATGTTCAATGACCAGTCGCGGTTTATGCACGTTGAAGGGCAGTATGATTTTAAAAATGAAATTGACTTTATCGACCTTCAGGCAGGACTCAGTTTCCGTCAATATCAGCTCAGGTCAAACGGAACAATCTTTGCCGATGATGGAGGGGTAAACATCAATGAGTATGGCGGATATTTGCAGGGCGCCCGATCCCTTTTAGATGACCGTCTCCGCCTAACTGCATCGCTCAGATACGATAAAAATGAAAATTTTGACGGGCAGTTCAACCCGAGAATTTCTTCAGTAATTCGTGTTGCAGACAGCCAGAATATCCGGGCATCGTACCAGACCGGATTCCGGTTCCCTACCACACAGGGTCAGTATATTGACCTTGATGTATTAACTGCAAGGCTTCTTGGTGGTTTAAATCAAACGGTTGCACCATATAATGTTACTGAAAATGCATTTACAATGGAGTCGGTTGAACGATTTACCAACCAATTGCTTGCAGGTAATCCAGCGGCGGCACAGAATCTGGTACCCTACACAAATTTTGAGGAGGTGAAGCCGGAACAGATACAGTCTTTTGAGATTGGCTACAAGGGCCTGTTGGGTAACCGTTTATTGATTGACGCTGCTTATTATTATAACATTTATAATGATTTTATTGCCCAGTTCAGGGTTAGGAGAGCAGCTGCAGCGTTTACCGGTAATCCTGCTGTTGATCAACAAATTGCAGCTTCACTTTTATCGGGTAATGCTCAAAACACATTCCAGCTCTATACAAATGTGGAGGAGACTGTAAAATCTCAAGGTGCAGTATTTGGTTTCGATTATAGTTTACCAGGGAATTATCTCATTTCAGCCAATTATAACTGGAATCAGCTTATCACCGAACAGCGTGACGGCCTGATTTTTGACTTTAATACTCCCGAACACAAAGTAAATCTTTCTTTTGGAAACCGAAGATTAACGCACAATATTGGGTTTAATCTGACGTGGAGATGGCAGGATTCATTTGACTGGACATCTTCATTTGCCAGCGGAACAGTACCGTCAATTTCCACAATTGATGCACAGGTTTCATACCGTATTCCTAATCTGCGTTCCATTGTGAAGTTCGGCGGATCAAACATCACGAATACACGATATGTGCTCAATTATGGAGGTCCGAACCTGGGTGCGATTTACTACGTGTCGTTCACATTTGATCAATTCCTGAACTAATGGAATGACAGGAATGCGTTTGGCAGGTTAAGATACCGGATTCGGGGCATTGTACCCCGGGACGCTGTCCCGGCCAGACACACTCCGTATCATACCGGATATCAGATTCGGAGTACTGCCCCCGGGTTGTGCCAAATACATCCATGCAGCATCAAACGGCCATTAACCAGACAAATCGCACATCGCACATCGCACATCAATCCGTGTGATGTGCGATTTACGATGTGCGGTCTGTGATGTGCGATCTGGCACTAAAATTGGGACCCTCAAGGGGAGAGATTGGCTATTGTAGCTCCCCAGCTTCCACCCGTTTGGTCAGCAAGCTGATATCCGGTTACATTAGGATTACGTTCCAGTAATGAATGAACACTTCGCCTGAGATTGCCTGTTCCTTTTCCATGAATAATCCGTATGGAATAAATCTTTCTTTCAAGGCAGGCATCAATATACTCGTCAATTAGTGTGGATAGGTCTTTTGGCCTGAAAGAATGAAGATCGAGCACTCCATTGATTTCAATCTGTACAGGTTTTTCATTTTCATGCATTGATCGTTGACCTCATTTCGTCTATGATGTCAGTTGCAGAGAGATGATAAAATTCGTTTCCGAGATTTTCTGCTTCATGTTGCAGTTCGTTATTCCGGTATTTGGTTTCATTGATCCACTCATCAAGTTTGTCTGCATGCTTCAAATCATTATTCTGCTGCAATGCCCAGCTTGCCAACATATGCAGGTCGTTCATTTCACCAAGGTAATCACATAGCAAAACAACTGTAGGATAAAATGATATGGCCGCTGCATTTTCATCACCGGCAAGTAATTCTGTCTGATACTGTACATCTTTCATTCGCTTTCGCCATTCATGCATCTGCTCAGAGTCGGGTATAATAAATCCACTCTGGAAAGCCAGCCTGCTTTTTTCGAATGTGTCAGAAAATGAAACCAGAATTTTTTCATCTGATAAATCAAGGCCTGAGAAATATCTCACAAGCGATTCATTTGTATTCAATTGATTTGAAAACCACAAGAACCGATTATTATTCACCAATAATTCGTTTTCAATTTGTTTCACATCAAAGGAATTTAAATTGATTAATTCTTTCATTAATTCCTGAAAGCCGGGATACGCTTGCTGAATGATCAATTCCTGAAGTTGAGCGTTTCTGACGTGAGCATCTCTTAATTCGGAAAATTCCCTTCCAAGATCACGAAGAAATGTATTAACAGCAACATATGAGTCCTGATCAGAGCATCCTTTCAGCAGTTTTGCAAATGCACGGAATAGTTTCAATTTTTTGCGTATCTGGTGGGTTGACTCCACCGGATTTACTGAAGCTGAATTTGCATAAGAATTCAGTATTCCAGTGATGCTTTGAAACGTCTCGTGTATTGAATTCTGGATATTTGATTGCTTGCTTAAGATTAGTCCCGGAATCATGAATAATTATTTATTAATTGTAATCAGGGCTTAAAAATAGGATTGACAGATTTAAAAAACCGGCAATTTGGAATTATTGATGATGTTTATAAATCAACTTTGTAATCAACAAATATTCTTTTTTCAGCCACTTTTTCAATAAAGTCGATGGCCTTTTTATGCTGAGGATGCCGTGTGTACATTTGAAAGTCGAGTTCGGTTTCAAAGTCACTAATCAAAACCACATCGAATGATTCCTCATCAGGTTGGCTGATTTGAATGCCAACCTCAACGTCTTTTATTTCATCGATGGTAATACGAAGCCCTTCAAGTATGAGTTTGAGTTTTTCGGCATTTTTAGCCTTGGTTGCTCCGCCTGCATGTTCTTTTAGTTTCCACATAACGATATGACGTATCATAGTTACCTCTTTTTAAAATTATTTTGGGGTGATTTTAACGGTTTCTGGCGAATGCCAGGTCATCCGGATCAGGCTGTGAGGGGGGAGAGTCGAGTATTTCCGGTGAAAATACCCCGACGGCCCATAAAAAGTAACGGGCTTCGTCCGGATTATTCGTACGATTCCACTCATATAATGAAAAGTAGCCTAATGCAACTTGTTCTCTTTCGAATGAATTCAGATTATCAGGGTTTGAAATACTGGGGATGTTAAGATCCGAAGCTTCCGGAAGCTGGTTCGGGTTGTCTAATATGTCTCTGTTAAGGTGATATAATAACGGCCAGAGGTATGGGTTGCCAAGCCTTGATTCAGCAATTGACCAAAGCGACTGGCCGGGTTCTACACTATAAACCTCAGTTGTAAATTCTGTTTGTACGGGTAAATCAGCATCGTCAGTGTCTACTACAGGATCGGGATCTGGCACCATAGGCGCTTCCGGATCAGTAATATCATTTTCAGTTATTTCAGCAGGTGATTCCGGGCTAACAAGCAATTGTTCAGATTGAGCAGGGGCCTGGGTAATGTCCGGCTCTGTAGTGTTACTCATCATGTAAAACAAGAGTATGAAAGCGATAAGTGCAATGATTATAGCTGCAGCATACGACCATTTAAATGTTCCGGCCTTTTGAACTTCAACTGCGATTTTATCTTCATCGGGCAATGCAATGGGTGGGGGCATTGCTATAGAAGAATCCATTTGAGTCAGACTTTTGCCACCGGAAAAATGAGGATTATCATGAATAATTAATAATTCATCTACTGTTGGCAGGCTCTGATCTTTTGGTGAATCATGAAATGTGTCTCTATTCGGGGTTGCAGTACCCGACTTACCCGATTCAGAGGCCATTTCCTCATCAAAACCGGCAGGTATTGCCTCATATTCACCACTTATCAGCCTGTTTTTAAGAAAGCTGTATGGCTTGTTGATTTCTTCTCTCAAAGCCTTGAAAGGTTTAAATACGACCTTATTTTGAGCGGGAATGGTGATTTCTTCTCCTGTTTGCGGATGAATACCAGAACGTTCATTCATCCAGCGAAGTTCAAACTTGCCAAAACCGGATATGCTGACTGAACCTGAGGTTTTAAGTCCGGATTCAATGATTTTTACCAACTCATGAACAAAACTATTTGCAGAAGCATGGCTTTGTTTGGATTGTTCTGCAATCAGGTCAACAAGCTCTTTAAACGTAATTTTTTCACTCATCTTCACCCCCGATAAATTTTACATCATCTTTGAGCCCGGATGCCGGTGTAAATTCAACTACTCGTTTTCTTGGCACCATGATGTAAGCGTCATAATGAGGGTTGTAAACCTTTTTTTCCGGATTAATCCTGGTACCAAAAGTGCCAAGATTTGGAATAGATACACCTTTACCATCCATAAGCTGCCGGGTAAGCACATCAATAGCATCACCCAGAATATCTTTGGTTTTTTCCGAACTATTTCCAGTTCGATCTGATAACCGATTTATTAGTTCACTGTAATTCATGATGGACGATAACTCTATCTTAATAATAAAAGGAAAAAATGAAGAAAAAACCTAATGATGCAGGTTTATTTAAATGACTGATGAGAAGTTGAGGTTTTTTCATGATCACATTACCACTGAGATGGACTACAGTCGAAAAAAAACAATATTGAGAAAGGAGTTTTGTATATTGTTGGTCTTTGATTTAAGCTTAATATTATTGATTGGATTTTATTGCTTCCTATACCGGAATTATAGAAAAAGAAATTCAGACTTTGGATTATCCCGCGTCTCCGGAGACGCTTTATTTGCCTCAGCGCTATATCCTTGAAAGTAACGGTAAACGAATACGCCCTATTCTTGTTTTAATGGCATGCGGCTTATGCGGGAAGAACCCGGATAAGGCAATTCCGGCTGGGGTGGCAGTAGAATTGATACACAATTTTACTTTGCTGCATGATGATATCATGGATCAGGCAGTAAGCAGAAGGGGAAAGGATACTGTACATATTAAATGGAATGTGGCAACTGCCATACTTGCCGGTGACGGTATGTTTACCCAGGCTTTGTTGCAGCTACACCGGCTGCCTGATTCAGTCGATTTTAAGCTTCTTAATAAAATTTTTCTTGAAGGAATTAATAAGGTGTGTGAAGGCCAGGCGCTCGACATGGAGTTTGGCGACAGGCTTGATGTAACCGTCGATGAATACCTCACTATGATATATGGAAAAACGGCCGCTTTGATAAAAGTATCTCTTCAAATGGGTGGAATTGTAGCAGAGGCATCGAATGAAACTACAGATCGCTTAGGAGAATTGGGCGCATCATTAGGAGTTGCATTTCAAATTCAGGACGACCTATTAGATGTACTGGCAGATCCGGAAAAATTCGGAAAAAAAAGGGGCGGGGATATTTCAGAAGGAAAGAAAACATTCCTTATGGTAAAGACGTTAGAGTGCTGTACTGAAAAAGAGCGTATGTGGCTGATAGGTAAATTATCGGACAGGCCTATGCAACAAGATGATGTTCAGACAGTTATTGACCTGTATGAAAATTACGGTATTATTGAATCGGCACACACTTTGATGGACCATTACTATAAAAAGGCATCTGATATTTTAAACGGATTTGCTGATTCCAGTTATAAACGAGATCTTCAACAACTTATAAACTACTTGCGAAATCGTGAATTTTAACAATATGCGACTACTCTTAATCCTACTAACTGCCGCTCTTGTATTTGTGTCGTGCAGAAGCAGAGACCTCATCAGGCCTGGTGACAGCCTTGAAGTTGCTTTTGAGAAGGCTATGAACCAATTTGAAAATGAAAATTATTCAGAGGCAGCCCGTGCGTTTGATATCGTAATCTCAATTGGAAGAGGTACAGATATCGGACAGGATTCACAATTTTATCTTGCTGAAAGTTATTTCAGACAGCGGAGATACCTGCTATCCGCATCAGAATTCAGCCGCTATGTTCAGTTTCACCCAACCTCTCCCAGAAGGGAAACGGCTGAGTTTAAAGAAGCTTTAAGTTATTATCACCTGAGCCCGCGCTTCAAACTTGATCAGACATACACTCAGCGTGCAATAGAGAGGTTCAGGCTCTTTAATGACCGTTATCCGTCTTCAGAACATTTTACTGAAGCAGTTACGTATATTGAAGAGCTCAGAGGTAAACTGGCGCGCAGAGATTATAATGCAGCTGAATTTTATATGAGGACTGGCAGGTATAATTCAGCAGCAATCTATTTTGGCCTCGTGATCGATAATTTCCCTGAATCCACATGGGCTGAGAGTTCACTCGTGAGGCAAATAGAGGCGTATATCCTGTTTGCAGAAAACAGTATACCTGCCAGGCAGGAAGAACGTTTCAGGCAAGCCTTGCAAAGTTACAGTACATATTTGCAGCTGTTTCCACAAGGGGAGCACCGAAGCCGCGCAGAAGATCTTTATGATCGTGCACAGGAAGGTATCGACAGAGTGCGTGAAAGGCAGCCTGTAGCTCAGAACTAACAACATACCGAATTTGGGTAAACGTATCGGAATCTTAGGGGGGACATTCGATCCGGTTCATACAGGGCATTTAAAAATTGTTGAATCATTTCTGAATAGTAACCTGATCGACGAAATTCAGGTCTATGTAGCTCCCGGGCCACCTCACAAGCAAAAACGAAGCCTTACCCCATTTCGGCACCGGTTTGAAATGTCAAAAATTGCATTTTCTGATTTCAATGATGTTCTTGTCAGTGATTTGGAAAACCGGCTTCCCAAACCGTCATACACAGTTCATACCCTTGAATATTTGAAAAAAAAGTATCCGGATGATCATTATTACCTTTGTTTAGGTGAGGATAACATTCAAATATTTAAGACCTGGTACAAATACAGGGAAATCCTTGAAATGGTTACGCTTTTAGTGGCAGAAAGGCCGGGCTTTGACAGTTCCGGTGTAGAATCTGAGATACTCAATAAAACAATATTTGCAGATCATGAACCCATCGAAGTTTCATCATCGGCCATCAGGAAATTTGAGAACAGAGAAATGATTCCCGAAAAAGTTCAGGAGTATATCAAAAAACATGGATTGTATAAAAACAGACATGATGCCCGGTCAATATCCAAATCATAGCTAAAGAAACAGAAGGCGTTGCAAAGATCAGAATTTTTAAAAATTGCTGGAATCGGGGCTGTTTCCGGGTTGATCCAGAACACGGTTCATTCTGTAAATAATGACCTGTTAATCAAACCAAAAAGGTTGAAACCTGGCGACACTGTAGCATTACCTGCACCTGCCGGCATCGTTTTTCAGGAATCCGATTTCACCAAAATGAGAGAAGTGCTGGAATCATTTGGATTGAATGTTGTTTTCGGAGAGTTTGTGAGGGAACGATTTGGATATTTTTCGGGAACCGATGATGAGCGTGCAAAAGATCTGAACCGCTTTTTTTCTGATCCTGACATTGATGCCATAGTCGCTGTGAGAGGAGGGTGGGGCAGTAGCAGGATTCTACCCTTTCTCGATTTTGATATGATCCGGCATAATCCCAAAATATTTTGTGGTTTCAGTGATATTACTACATTAAACCTGGCTTTTTTAAAACATTGCGGGTTTATTACCTTCCATGGGCCGAATGGTGCATCGGATTGGACTGTATTGACAAAAGAGAGCTTCAAGGCCGTACTGATGGATGGTGCTGAAGCAAAGTTTAAGTCCAGGGGACCTGTAAAAACCATAGTTTCCGGAGTTGCTGAGGGGCCTCTTATTGGCGGGAACCTTACCATACTCACAACTGCGCTTGGCACATCATATCAGCCATCCACAAAAGGCGCAATTCTGTTTTTAGAAGATATCGCGGAACCACCGTATAAAATTGACCGAATGCTTACACATCTGAAAGCAGCAGGAGCTCTTGATGGTATATCCGGGTTTGTATTTGGTAAATGTACGAATTGTGCAAAACCATCATCGCCAGGCTTTTCAAATGAAGAAATAATAGGCCACCATATCAAACCGCTTGGCATCCCTGCTGTTTCAGGAGTTGATATTGGCCATGATCCTGATAATTTTACTTTGCCTCTTGGTATTGCAGCCAAATTGGATGCTGAATCCGGAATAATTGAATTGACCGAGCCCGGTGTGCATTGAATGAATTGGGTGTCAAATGCACTCATCCCGGGCGGGTACGATTTGGATTCATTTGATATACGATTTTTCCCATAGGGATCCCTTCGTGGGCTTTCCCGGGTGCTGGGAGATCCCGTGGCTCCCCTTCACCCAAGACGGATTTGTGGACTGTCACCTTTAAAATGGTGTTGCCCCGCTTTAGGGGTAAAATGAGTGGTTTATTATGCCAGCTTCAGCTTATGATAAACAGCCACCTATTAGAAAAAATACGATACCGAAACCTGAAACTGGACATTCGTTATATCATAGGGTTCAAAATTGGCGATATTTAACCCCCCAAAACGCCCATAATCGAAGCGGCCGTAATTAAAAAGTTTAGTCCAGGAGACTTCACCGGATACCATAATTTGTTCATAGAC
>PWLN01000321.1 GCA_003559375.1 Balneolaceae bacterium
AAATAGACGAATATTTTTATGACTTTCCCCTCTCTTCCATAATCCATCAAAACAAGGATTGAAACACTTCCAGGATACGCCGATCTACTCTTCCTTGCAGCCCCTCTCTTCCATAATCCATCAAAACAAGGATTGAAACTGATCGTTCATCAGCAGGCTGGCGCGAGATTGTTCCAGCCTCCCTTACATAATCCATCAAAACCTGTATAAAAATTCAAACCCTGGTGCGGCTCATCCCGCACCATTTCCGGTACTTCTTTTAGCCAGGCATGACGACTTCTTTGCGGAGATCGTTCGAGTGATTCAGCCTGCTGTCTTCGTCGCTCAATCTCATCTTCACTCAACTTTAACTTGGCTCCCGGAGGTATTGTTTTACCCGAATCCACATCGTTCCAGATACCCTGAATCTTAACCTTTACGTCTCTTTTTGAAAATGAAACCAAGGCACCACTTTCAGTTGTAGAAAATTCTGGTTTGGCTACTGTATCCTTAACTTCAGATTCCGCCAGCTCTTCTTCAGTTGGCGCACCGGGTACCCACTCATACAAATAATCAAAGTATCGATTTGCACCGGTTGAACCGATAGAAAACGTAATCGCGTAATAAGCTTCACCATCACCACGGTAAACCGGCGGATTAATTTCTGCAACATCACGTTCCGAGGATACATCTCCCATACCGCTTAACACAAAAGCTCTATAATTTTTACCAAATGGCCGTCTATCGGGATCACGATGAGGCCTGGTGTCGTGTACATTTATTGTAGCTCCGGGATTCCAGTGCCAGGCGGGTGGGCGAAATTGTGTTCCGGTAATCGAAAACGGAAGGTTAATAACCTTATCGGGTATCAACACCTGAGGGGGTTCGGTATACCTGCCATTTGCCTGAATACCAGAACGATCTGCAGGATATATTTCTGTAAACTCATGGTTGATTTTTTTTAGCCTAAAAGCAGTATCAATTAAAATTTTTGTTTGGTTTTTTTATTCGGTCAAAATGAAATTCCCACCGTAGCATAAAACCCATTTTGTACACCTTCAAAACTTCCGACCGGACCAAATACACCTTCTTCAGGCAAGATGTTTGTCAGGCCGAAATTATGACGAACTTCAAAACCTAACCTGCCCGCCTGTATTCCTGCGCCGACAGTTGCTCCGAAATAAAAGTCTTCAAGTTTGTGCATTTAGCTCACCATAAATCAAAGGTGTTAAAACAGTATAAATTACCAAGAGGAAAAAACGATCAAAATATTTCATATCAATTATCATTCTTTTCATTAATATTTGATAGAGCTCTCAATACTGAAAATGAGTCAGAAGAGAGCATATAGGTGAGCTTGCTGTCAGGGCCACATGAAATGAACAACCATCCGAAAAAAAAACCGCCAACACAAAACCAAAATGTATCATAACCAGGAAATTTGGTTAACATTGTAGTAACTACTTTAGCAGTTTCCGTGTGGACTTCCGGTCTTAATAAACTATTCTCTCCCTTGTTCTTTTAAATTACTTCTGCAAGGCTAAAAAGACAAACAGGTTACACAATTTTTACCGATCATTTAATCACAAATACCTGTAGATGTATTAAAATAATCGTGATTAGAATGAAAAAGCCCATCGAATACCAATCTGACGGGCTTTTGTTTTGATATTTTATCGGATAACCTGTACAATCACATCTTCAATTTCGGATGCGGCTTGCTGCATAACTTCGTTGATTACACCACCAAAAGGCCTTGCTAAAAGCTCGGAATCCATACGGGCAATATATGTTTTGCCGTTACTTTTTTCATAAATCGCTACACGGCAAGGCATTAACGGAGAAACAATCCGTTCATCATCAAGTTTCAGAATTTCTGCAGAATATTTTGATGAACAAAGCTCAAATATCTTCACACTTTTTACATCATGGCCATGTCCCTTTAATGTTTCCTGCATGTCATGTGTAACGAGAATGCTCCACCCCGCCTCGTTCACCTTATCCTCAAATACCTGAACTGTGGTTTCAAAATCATACTTTGTTTCATCTTCAAGCATCATTAGCCCCGGAAGGCTGTAAAACCCAATAAAGCCCATTAAAAGTGCACCTGCTATCAATGCTGTGATTCCTGTAATAATTTTTGCTTTCATTTTTCTGTATTTGAATTTGTTGTTACTTGTATTTACATGTAATATAGTGTATACCTTATTAAAATACAAGTAGGCATAGCGGGCTTCAGGAGGTTGTCAGCTTAAACTATCACGGTTTGCGGGTACTCGCCTCAAAGTACCTGTATAGGTTCATATGATATACCATTTCTCCCATCGGGATCCCAGCGGGGCTTTTTCCTTTTGCTGATATGTGAAGTACTACATATTGTCAATCCCTATAGTCAACATTTCGAATATCGAATATCGGATATCGTAAATCGGATATCATTCAAACGAGATTTCAAAAATGAAGTAAATTCAATGAATGATTTAACTAAGATGTTGATATAAATCTTTATTTTCGCTTATCAAGACACCATATGATCAATCAAAGCATTAAATATTGCACTCGGCCGCATAGCTTTAGCTGTTTTAATGGAATCCGGATGAAAGTAACCCCCGATATCCTGAGGCTGGCGCTGAGCTCCAATCAGCTCTTCATTGATCGATTCTTCATTATCTCTCAGATTGGAAGCAAGCTTACTGAATAACCCTTTGAGTTCTTCATCGTCATTCTGTGATGCAAGTTCCTGTGCCCAGTATATTGCCAGGTAGAAGTGCGACCCCCTGTTATCAATCAGTCCCACCTTGCGGGCTGGAGATTTACCATTATTCAAAAGGCTTTCGGTTGCACGGTCAAGAGTCTCACCGAGAATACGGGCTCTCTTGTTGGAAAACGTTTTTGCCAGATGCTCAAAACTGACAGCCAGTGCAAGAAACTCGCCAAGAGAATCCCAACGCAGATATCCAACTTCCAAAAACTGCTGAACATGCTTGGGAGCCGAGCCTCCGGCACCGGTTTCGAAAAGCCCGCCGCCGTTCATCAGGGGAACAATAGAAAGCATTTTCGCTGAAGTACCCAATTCAAGAATGGGAAAGAGGTCAGTGAGGTAGTCTCTCAATACATTGCCGGTAACTGAAATTGTATCCTTACCTTCCCTTGCCCTCGCCAAGGAAAAGTTTGTAGCTTCTACAGGAGCCATGATCGCAATTTCCAATCCATCTGTATTGTGATCACTCAGATACGTTTTTACCTTTTTGATGAGTTCGGCATCGTGTGCCCGATCTTCATTGAGCCAGAATACTGCCGGTGTCTGTGAGTCGCGTGCTCGTGTAACGGCCAGGTTCACCCAGTCGCGTATCGCGGCATCCTTCACCTGACACATGCGAAAAATATCTCCTTTCTCAACCTTTTGTTCCATCAGGATGTTGCCTGCTTCATCTACCACCTTTACAGTACCGGCTTCACTCATTTGGAAGGTTTTATCATGTGATCCATACTCTTCCGCCTTTTGTGCCATCAGGCCAACATTTGGGATGGTTCCCATTGTACTTGGATCAAATGCGCCGTGTTCTTTACAAAAATCGATGGTTGCCTGGTAAACCCCTGCATAGGAACGATCGGGAATAACTGCTTTGGCGTCCTGGGTTTTCCCTTCTGCATTCCACATTTTGCCAGAGTCGCGTATCATTGCCGGCATGGAAGCATCGATGATGATATCGGATGGTACATGCAGGTTGGTAATCCCTTTATCCGAGTTTACCATCGCCAGGCCGGGGCCTTTCTCATACACTTTTTGAATCGCCGCCTCGATCTCTGCCTGCTTAGGGTGGCCCTGAATTTTGTTATAGAGATCACCAAGCCCGTTTTTTGTATCCACACCCAGTTCAAGCAACAATGGGCCATAGGCATCAAATACCTCACGGTAAAATACATCCACTGCGGCACCAAAGATGATCGGGTCTGATACTTTCATCATGGTGGCTTTCATGTGCAGGGAAAAAAGGATATCCTGCTTTCTTGCGTCCTCTACCTCCTCTGCAATAAAAACTTTCAGTTTTTCCATATTCATCACTGCTGAGTCGGCAATTTCTCCTTCCTGTAAAGGAATACCTTTTTTTAGTACCGTTTCGGGACCGTTCGCCGATCGAAAAATGATATCAGCTGATGTAGCCTTATCAAGAGTTACCGATTTCTCACTTCCAAAAAAATCGCCATCGCTCATGCTGGCAACGTGAGATTTCGAATCCGCCGACCACTCCCCCATTCGGTGCGGATTCTTCTGTGCATAGTTTTTTACCGATCGCGGTGCCCTGCGGTCTGAATTACCTTCCCGCAAAACCGGGTTTACTGCCGACCCCAATACTTTGGCATAGCGGTTCTTGATCTCTGTCTCTTCCTCACTTTTCGGCTCTGCAGGATAATCAGGCACTTTATATCCCTGTGACTGCAGCTCTTTGATTGCAGCGGTAAGTTGCGGAACAGAGGCAGATATATTGGGCAGCTTGATGATATTCGCTTCTTTTGTTTTTGCCAGTGCGCCCAATTCAGCGAGATGATCCCCAATACGCTGGTCTTCTGACAAAAATTCCGGAAATTGCGACAAAATCCTTCCGGCCAGTGAGATGTCCCGTGTTTCAACATCAACTCCCGCGGCTGAGGCAAAACTACGGATTACAGGAAGCAATGAATAAGTGGCCAGCATGGGCGCTTCGTCGGTTATGGTGTAGATGATTTTGGGTGTGGTACTCATG
>PWLN01000237.1 GCA_003559375.1 Balneolaceae bacterium
ATAAAGGATTCTCAGCTTTTTGAATCAAGAAAAGGGGCGAATGGCAGGCTTATTACAATTGATAAAGGCCCGGAAAAAGGTATGACTTCTTAACAAAACTGAAGGTTTTAATTGATTAAAGCTGTAGCGATTCTGATATTACCTGATTACCGGCTCCGTAGAAAATTCATAATTGAACGGAAGTGAATGTTCAAACTCCAGAACAAGCCTTTCATTTATCTTCCTGATAAGGTGATCTAATCCAATTTCACTGCCTGGAATGAAACCGGGTACAGTGATAACCTGAGCCAGTACCCCGCCCACACCTCTGTGCATCACACCACGGGGAATATAAACCAGGTCACCTTCATGCAATTCATATTCTCGGATCAGATTGGCTGCCTGTTCAGCAGAAACATTTTCCGGTTCTTTAATCAGGTCAACATTTTCACTGATAAGGATTTTAGCACCAGGTTCAGTCATCTGCACAAGATAAAACTCATCAAAACCGATATCTTTGGGGTGATAATGGCTAAATGAATCCCTGATTCGAACACGATGGGCATTCAAGGAATGAAATATGTATTCGCCGACATCTTTACTCCAGGTGAGAAGTATTCTTCTGTATGCATCGATTTCTGTAGCACACCCTCCCGGTACATCCGTGATATAGGAATCCCAATCGGGACGAATAAACGAGGGTAAATCAGCCGGTGGAGTATCAGGAACCGAAAATGCCAGGAATCCGAGTGGTACATCTGTTTCAATATGCTCTCCTTTTCGAAGTACGATTACATCCCCGAATGTTAGTGGTGATTCAATAATATCACCCGAAACGTTTGTTATTACAGCACTCCCTTCTCCTTGTTGCAGAAAGAGTATCCGATCATACTTTTCTGGTTTAATACTTGACACGGATGAGAAATAATGAAAATCATACCCTGGATTTCTGTCTCGAAAAGTATCGAGTATTTCAGTATATGCTACTGACTGGCCATCATAGAGATTGGCTATCAAAAAACGGCTTTCTTGTGCCATAGCAGAGTAAAAAAATGGCATTAAAAGTATCAAGAGTATGTGTTTAAGGTAAATTTTCATTTCATTTTTTTCGAAACAATACAAAATTGCATACAGAAAATCATCTGCCAAGTGTTGTATTAATCAGATAATTGGTAACAATTTCGCAAACCTCACATCACATTCTCCATACCTCTAAAACTACCCCGCCATTTTCTTTGGAATAGTTTTATAGATCCCAGTGCGATTTACATGCCCAATATATTTGCCGATAATTCGTACTTCTTCAAATACATCGGGTTCTATGACGATGTCTTGATATTCTTCATTTGCCGGTTCAAGACGCAAGCCGTTTCTGTCATAGTAGATTCGTTTAAGACTGGTTTCACCATCATAGAGTACCGCCCCGATATCCCCGTCTTTAATATCACTGTCCATAAGCAGAACAAAATCCCCATCAAATATACCGGCATTTTTCATGCTCATACCGGATACGCGCAGGGCAAACATCTTTTCAAGGTTTGGGAACAGGGTTTCGAGTGTGATTCTTCCAAGGTCTGCTTCAACAGCCTCTTGCAGATACCCGGCAGCAATAAGGCCCCGAACCGGTATCCCGGAACTTTTTTTAAGCCCAAGATTTTCTTCATGATTGGGATGAATATCATATTCATCCTCGTCAGTTTTTATCAGGTACCCCTTTTTTAATAAAGCCTGTATATTCTGGGTTACACTATTTGGAGATTTATAATTGAAGGCTTCGGCTATTTCTCTGTAGGTTGGCCAGACATCATATTCCTTTTTATAGTTGATGATATAATCAAAAAATTCTTTCTGCTTTCTGGTCAATTGTGCGTTGTCCATAGTAATTTTACTTTATGTATAATATATGTGTAATAAAAGAATAACTTTTCTTAAATACAATTCTGTAATAAAAAACTTTCATCGGTTCCTGGCAGTTATCATCCCGGTTTTTGTGATGATTTTTTTCAGCGCATGTGAAAAGATGCATTTACCCGAGCATCAGCATGAGAGCAAATTAAGAGGCTTTCCTGAATTGGAATCAGCAATCGTGAGCCGGGATTATCGTGAACTTTTAAAATGGATTGACCATAATGATAAATATGTTGCTGCACTTGCAAGAAGGGCCGTCACAAAAACCGAGCCAGATGACATTGAAGAATTTGTTCAACTTGGTTTAGATTTTGATTCGGGGGAAATCTGGCATATGATTAGCTTGCGGCCGATCGGAGATGAGTATGTTTCAGGCCTTATAGAACGATTCAAAAATGGAGAGATACAGTCGGATGCAGTATGCCAGGTTTTTCGTCAACTCGGTATGCTGAAAATTGCCGAAGAACTTTCGACGATGAGTGAAATTCTTCAAAACAGTTACCATTGTTCTTTTGCAATGGGGGTTATTTTATCGAGGCAAATTGTTAATGAACTTACTCTTCGTGAAATTCTGAATATCGCATTTACTGCATCAGATCCTCAAATAAGAAAAAACATCTTATACGGTTTATACAGAAGCACACTGAACAGGCCTGAACCCGGCAGCCTGCTGCAGGAAGAACTTGCTGAATTTTACAGATTAACAGGATTGCGTTACAGCCCCGAAGAAGATGAGATGCTTGTTCGAATTATTGGAAAAGATGTGCTTGGAATGGTAATGATGAAATACTCAGACGCCGAACTGAGGGAAAATATTCAGCTTTCTGTTGAACTTGCCGCAAATCTGGTCCATTTTCAAGGCATTGAACTACATTCTCGAATTACAAGAAGATTACTGAACCATCAGAACCCGCATGTTATTGTACAGACACTGTTTACACTTACGGAGGTTTCTCCGTTACAGCCCGACATGCTTCTCTATATTGAAAATGAAATACTGCGTCGTACACGAAATCATGAAGTTTTCATTGCATCACTGAATCTTCTTGTCGCAAATGGATCTGATATCAGCAGATACAGAAACAGGCTTGATTTTACGTTAGCAGAAAATCCGTATCTGGCCGACAGAATATTCCCTCTATACAGGCATATCCTGAATCACACCGACTTCATGAATATAATCCGTGAAAACATTGATATGGGAGGAATTCGAGGGTATCATGCATTCATATCATTAATTCCTGTTTTTGTCGATTTTTTTGAAGCAGATGGATTTATTGATGAGATACGGCAATTGGTGCTGGCCCAGTTGGATAAAGGCGACAGAATGGTTGTACATGCTCTGGAGAGATTTCTTCAGAATGAGTACATCATCAGGGAAGATGATTTTGATTTGATGTATCAGCACTATCTTCGTTTCATCGACAACCGGGAATATGCGAAAGCCGGTGTTCTTACAGATGTATTAAGGTTTTATGCGCCCGATCATATTGATAACTTATTTGAAATTCCTGAAAAAAAGATGTTATCACCTGATTGGGTTCGTCTGAAACAGATGGGGGATAATCCCCACTGGATACTCGAAACAACCCGCGGTACGATTGAAATCAGGCTGGATCCACTTATTGCACCTTTTACAGTATCATCTGTCGATAGTCTTACCCGGGCTGGAAAATATGACGGCTTGCCATTTCATAGAGTCATAGCAAATTTTGTAATCCAGGGAGGCGACATAGAAATGAAGGGTGGTTTTGGTGGTCCAGGATACCGTTTGCCTACAGAGCCAACTTTTGAGACATTCGGCCGCGGAAGTGTGGGTGTTGCCAGTTCCGGGACCGATACGGAAGGAAGCCAGTTTTTTATCACATTAAACCCGACACCACATCTTGATGGATTTTACACTCGTTTTGGCAGTGTAGTACGTGGCATGGATGTTGCCGAGCGGATTCAGATTGGAGACCGTGTAATTCGGGCGAGAATTGCAATCAGGTAAAAAATGCAGTCACCCTCCCCGTCATCCCGGCTTTTGATCTTACTGCTTGCAGCTATATCAGTAGAGACTCACATGTGCCCGATAGTGGTTGCGAAGCTAAGCCGGGAACTCCTCACGTTGATATAGGCTGTCCTGTGCCAAGTTGGGAGATCCCAGGCATTCGCCGTGGGATGACGTGGTGGATATGTGCCTGGTTGGAATGTTATTCATTCCCCTTTGGTGTAAACGCCTGTATACCGGTTATTTCACGTCCGAGTATCAACCCGTGAATATCATAGGTACCTTCGTATGTGTTCACTGATTCGAGGTTCATTACGTGATGAATTACACGATATTCACCTGAAATACCATTTCCTCCGTGCATATCCCGTGATACCCTGGCAATATCCAGTGCCTTTCCTACATTATGGCGTTTTGCAAGTGATACCATCGAAGGATGCAAGCGTCCCTGGTCTTTCAGTTGCCCCAGGCGCAATGCAAGCAGCTGCATGGATGTAATATCGGTAAGCATATCTGCGAGCTTGGTCTGTGGCAGCTGGTTGGCCGCAATCGGTTTACCAAATTGTTTGCGGTCTAATACATATTGACGTGCTTTTTGATAGCAAAACTCTGCTGCCCCTATCGCTCCCCATGCTATTCCATACCTTGCACTGTTCAGGCACATAAAAGGGCCTTTTAATCCACGGATTTCCGGAAACATATTTTCATCGGGAACAAAAACATCTTCAAAAACCATCTCGCCGGTAGAGGATGCTCTCAGGCTCATTTTGTGTTTGGTTTCCGGTGTTGAGTAACCTTTCATGCCAGTTTCTACAATAAAACCCCTTATAACCGGAGTATCATCTTTTGATTCTTTTGCTTTTGCCCAAACTATTCCTATATCGGATATCGGGGAGTTGGTTATCCACATTTTTGCACCATTCAATATCCAGCCACCATCCGTTTTCAAGGCTGTAGTTGTCATGGATGCCGGATCTGAGCCGTGGTCGGGTTCTGTCAAACCAAAACAACCTATGATCTCACCAGACGCAAGCCGGGGGAGATACTTTTGTTTTTGCTCTTCAGTGCCAAATTCCGAAATGGGATACATTACCAGTGATGATTGTACCGACATAAACGAGCGGTAACCGGAATCAACCCGTTCCACTTCCCGTGCAATGAGCCCATATGCTGTATCGCTAACTCCAGCACCTCCATATTTTGGATCAATGGTAGCACCCAGCAACCCGAGATCGCCCATCTCTTTTGCCATACTGAGATCGAAAATTTCATTTTGGTTTCCCTCAAGTGCACGAGGTTCAAGGCTTGTTTGCGCATACTCCCTTGCGGCTTCCATGATCATTTTGTCATCTTCCGAAAGTTCAGATTCAAACAGAAAGGGATCATCTATATTGAATTGTTTTTTAGACATATCTGTAGATATTATTTTTTTGATTGAATGTATATTCTATCCATGAATTTACAGAATTCCGATTCCGGAAAAAACTTGAGAACCGCTCAAGTTTTCGACATCTTTAATCTCAATGCCTCGAACCACAAACGCAGCTGTTTTCACTGTCAGCACTAATGATTGCATGCCAGTCAAACCTCTCATCATACCCTAATTGTTCCCACCAAAAAGGCAGCCTTTCACGCGGGTGGTTACCTATTTCGTTCATGGTTGCAGCATCGTACAAACGGCCGTTGATCATGGTATAGATAACATTCTCAGTGTCATAGAGATTCTCCAACGGATTTCCGTCTATCACAATCAGATCTGCCAATTTACCGGGCTCAAGTGAACCTATGTGGTTGCCCATTCCCAGATATCTGGCTCCATTAATGGTAGCAACCCGAAGCACATCATGGTTGTTCATACCACCCTGACCAAACATCCATGTTTCCCAGTGTGCAGCAAGTCCCTGTAATTGACCATGTGCTCCCATATTAACAGTAACACCTCGGTTGTGAAGATCTTTGGCTGCTGCTGCACTTTGCATATGGCCAATTTCATATTCTTCTTCGGGTATCATGGTTCGATGCCTGGAACGTGAATCCACAATACTTCTTGGCGTGAAGGTAAGAAGGCGCTCTTTTTCCCATACATTTGTATGCTGATACCAGTAATACTCACCGCTGATACTGCCATAATTCACAACAAGGGTGGGGGTGTAACCTACATTTGAGTGCGCCCAAAGGGTAAGTACATCGTTATAAAGCGGGTAAATCGGTACATTGTGTTCGATACCTGTATGGCCATCGAGGATCATAGTCATATTATGCGTAAAAGTTGAACCACCTTCCGGGTGTACCATAATTCCCAGTTCGCGTGCAGCCTGCAGTACCTGCTGGCGCTGATCTCTTCGCGGCTGATTGTAGCTTTTCACAGTGATGGCTCCAAAAGCTTTGGTTCTTCGAATGGCAGACCGTGCATCGTCGAGGGTGTTAATAACCGCTTTAAAATCGCCTTCTGCACCATATAGAATTCTGCCGGTCGAAAAGATCCTGGGTCCGACCATATTTCCGGCCTGTACCATCTCAGCCTGAGAGAAAATCATTTCAGTATCGCTGGACGGGTCATGAGCCGTAGTTACTCCATAGGCCAGGTTTGCAAAATACTCCCATTGTTGGTTGGGACTAATACCATGCCTGAAATTTCCGATATGTGCGTGTGCATCAACCAGGCCGGGCATAATCGTTTTTCCCGCTGCATCCACAACATAAGCATTATCCGGGATGGTTACATCTCCGGAAGCACCAACCGCCAGGATTCGGTTTTCACGGATAACAATTGTTCCGTCAGTAATCACTTCCTCACCGTTCATAGTGATGATATGTGCATTCGTAAACGCAACAGTGCCCGATGGTTTGTCCAAAGGTAGTTCAAGCCCAATTGAAATTCCCTGATTGGCACCCAGTGGTAATTCTTCACTTTTTTCACCATTCAGAAAATCGAAGGCCTGTTTCAGCTCAACTGTAAAATATTCATCACCAAGTGTCCAGTGAAGATGGTTGCCATTATTTGACCAGTGCAGGCTGATTCCGGCATCCTCTGCTACATGGGTAACAGGAATGGCGCTGGTATTCGAATGAAGATCGATGTCTGTGCCTGCCCGGGGCATAGGAGCCACATAAACTTTAAACAGCTCATTGAATGCAATCCATTTGTTATCAGGGCTTGGAATAAACGTATTTGCATAAGTTGACCTGAAGTGAGTTCGATGATCATGCCCGTTCAAATCCATTGACCTGAATTGTCGTGATAAATAGGAACCACCCAGATAGAATATCCGGGTCCCATCAGAATTGAAACGAGGACTTTCACCACTTGCATGAACTTTTCTCTTTTCGCCGCCAGAGACAGGCATGGTGTAGATACCCGGATTAATGGTATGTGCATGTCCCTGATGATTATTACCGGACTCTCGCCTGAAGAGGATGGTTAGTCCGTCAGGTGAAAATGAAGGTTCGCGATAAATTCCCTTTTGAGTCGTGATTTTTTGTGGGGGTGCATTCCGGCGGTTCAAATCCAATATTTTAATTGTACCAAGTTCTGTATCACTCCACGTCACATAGACAAGACGGCTGCCGTCAGGTGAGAAAGCAGGTTCAAATTCCAGGTTTGATTCGCTTGTTAGCCTGCTGGGTGTACCGTTTGGCAGTGATTTTGTCCAAAGGTAACCTGCAGCGTTAAAAATCAGTGTATTTCCGTCTGGTGAGGTTACAGCATGGCGAATCGCTTTTGCTTTGAATGTATCCGGTGCCGGGTCAACCTCAAACCATACGGCATCTGCAACGTCATGATTTACCTGAACGGTAAATGGTATTTCGACTGCTTCAAATGTTTCTACATTCAATTTATGGATGCCACCTTTTGCCCAAAAAACAAGGTGAGAGCCATCAGGTGTCCAGTTAAAGTTGGTATAGGGGCCAAATATTGCCCAGGCTTCCTGTTGATCTTTACTGAGATCATCATACACAGGACGTTCAATTCCGGTTTCAAGATCCCGAATAAAAATCACCGTTTTTGTCCGCACCCGCCTGATAAATGCCATTCTTTTGCCATCGGGTGATAAGGTTGGTGAAATGGCTCCGCCTGCTCCACCGGTCACCCGTTCTATACCTCCTGTTTCAAGATTGTACCGGTTGATGACATAAATCTGGCTGTTGGGATCTTTATTATATTGAAACATTCCGCCGGGGTAGACATCCTGACTGTAATAAACGAATTTTCCATCCGGAGAAACAAAAGGCTGACCCTTATCCTGTTGGTCATTCGGCCTTGTAGTCAATTGAATTCCGCTGCCACCTGATATGTGATACATCCAGATTTCTCCTGCACCCAGCGATCGAGTGGACGAGAAATGTTTTTTTGCCACGAAAAAGTCTCCGCCGGGAAGCCAGCTGGCATTATTAAGCAGCCGGAAATCCTCGGTAGTTATTTGGCGGGCATCTGATCCGTCACGATTCATTACCCAAATATTGTCACCTCCACCTGCATCACTTGTAAACAGGATTTTTGATCCATCCGGACTGAAACGCGGCTGAATTTCATATGCAAGACTTTCCCGCAAAACAGTAGCTTCACTACCTGAAATAGGGATGATATAGATGTTGCCGAGCAGATCGAATACAATATCTTCTCCATCAGGACTTACATCGAGATTCATCCATGTACCTTCAGAGGTTTCAAATGACAGGTTGCTGTAATTAGCCTGATGGGTTGTGACGTCCCATTTATCATTATTATTGTTGTTATCTTGTGCAAACAGTGGTGCCAAAGACAGCCAGAAAGCCAGTGTAGAAGCAATACTAAATTTCATATAATGTGATTAATGGTAAAGAATCATTTTCACTCAATATTACTGAAAACATCAGACAGCATCACGTTTATATTGGTTTTTTGATGAGTTCTGAGAATAAAGTTGTTACAAATGATTAGTTTTGACAATGGACAATGGACAATGGACAATGGACAATAGGCAATAGGCAATGGACGATGTGTTGTTGAGTTTTTTTGGGTATTGTCTTACTAGTTAATTCTGTTGAGATTTAATTCTTTAAAATTTTTTATTCTTATGAAAAAAAGATGCTTTCTTTTGAGTGCCTTGTCAGCTGCGTTAATTATTTCCTGTGTTGAGGTGTCAGAATCTGAGTGGCAGATGGGGCCGTTTGTGAAATATGGAGGCAATCCCATCATCACTCCACAAGGTGAAAGCTGGGAGGCTAAAGATGTTTTTAATCCGGCTGCCTGGTCGGATGGGGATACTATTTACATGCTATACCGTGCAGAAGATTCTACCGGAATAGGGATCTGGAATGGTACATCACGGATTGGGCTCGCCACAAGTTCGGATGGCTATTATTTCGAGCGGCTCCCGGAACCGGTTTTTGAACCGGTTGAGGAGTGGGAACTTCCTGGTGGGGCAGAAGATCCAAGAATCGTGAAATTGTACGACACCTTTTATCTTACTTACACTGCCTATGATGGGGAAACGGCAAGACAAGCCCTGGCTTCATCAAAAGACTTGCTGAATTGGGAAAGGCATGGCCTCATTTTCCCGGAGCTTGGTTGGACAAAAGCCGGTGCGATTGTACCGAAGCAAATTAACGGGCGTTATTGGATGTATTTTGGCGACACCAATATCTGGGTGGCATGGTCGGAAGACCTGGTCAACTGGACGCCTGTCGAAGAACCGGTTATGATGCCCAGAGAAGGAATGTTCGACAGCAGGCTTGTTGAGCCAGGGCCCACACCGCTTATTACTGAATATGGCATTCTGATGCTGTATAATTCGGCAGATGATGATCTGGTTTACCGCACGGGGCAGGCTCTTTTCGATATCGACGACCCAACACGCCTTCTTAAGCGATCGGATCACTTTTTTATAGAACCGGATTTGGAAATCGAAATCGATGGACAAATACCGAATGTGGTATTTATTGAAGGCCTCGCGCAGTTAAATGGGAAATGGTTTCTTTACTATGGTATGGGAGATTCCGGAATTGGTGTTGCTGTATATGATCCTGAAGTACTTGCCGATTGAAGACTTCTGATAGAAAGAACTGTTAACCGCCAAACTCTTTCACATACCAACTCAGTAATTCGGTTTTTTTTACTTTTTCGCTTTCGGTTTTAGGAAGATAACCTACTGAGATAAACTGTTTCGGTATTTTAAATCCCTCTAATTGCTCTTTCAGGTGTTTTTTTATGTGGCTGCCGCGTAAATCCTTATTGTCGGATACGATAAATGCCACAACCATCTGTCCCCATTTTTTATCAGGAACTCCAACAACACACGCTTCTTTAATGGATGGGAACCTGCTGATGGCGGCCTCAACTTCAACCGGATTAACATTTTCTCCGCCAGTGATAATCAGGTCAGATCGGCGGTTTTCAATGAAGAGGTGTTTTTTTCGGTTAAGATGGCCAAAATCACCAGTGTTGAACCAGTTTTTTTCATCAAAGGATGTTTCATTTTGATCAGGATCAAGATATCCGTCGAATACCTGGGGGCCTTTCAGCCATATCTGGCCAGATTCGTTATAAGGCAGCACGATCCCGTTTTCATCGCGAATTTCTATTTCGTTGGGTTCAAAAACCTGGCCCACACTTTTTTTCGGAATATAATCTCCGCCCGGTTTAAGCATTGGGTTGGCTGCGATTTGGGCGCAGGTTTCAGTCATGCCATAACTGGTTACGATTGGCAAACCCCGCGTTAGCGCTTTGTTGATCAGAGCCATGGATATAGGCCCGCCGCCGAGTAATAAGGCCTTAAACCTGAACTGTAATCTGAAAAAAGTATGATCGAGAAGCAGCTGAAGCATGGTAGGAACCATAGAAGCTGCTTCAAAATCCTTGTTCTCATGCAGCAGGGAACGGATCTTTTCCGCATCAAACGAGGGTACAAGATAAATGGCAGAGTTGTACAACAGTGAACGGTAGATCACATTGATCCCGCCAAAATGATTTAAAGGCAGGCATAGCAGCCAATACCTATTTCGTGATGGCCTGAAATTATTTGCTGAAGCAGCTGCACCAAAATAAACCTGCCTTCGCTTCATGGGAACAATTTTCGGATTACCAGTTGAACCTGAAGTCTGGAAATACCCAGCAAAAATTTCCGGATCATCAAACAGGAATTCTTCAGTGAATTCATCTTTGGAATTTGATAACAATTCAATTGGTATAGTGATCACCGGCAGTTCAAAGTCTGTAGTTGAAATATCATCACCCGGAAATACTGCAAAAGGCTTTGTGAGTGCCAGTATATTCACAAGTTCGTTTTGAGTGATATTCTTTGACAAGGGTAAAACCGGAATCTTGAGTAAAAAACAGGCCGCAATGGAAAAAACCGTGGCAGGTGAATTGTTAGAGATAATTGCAAGTGGCTGATTGCTATTACGCCTGTGTGGTTGAAGAATTACCTGAAATTTCTGTGCGAAGTTGTAAAGGTCCCGGTATTTAAACGTTCCGGATTCAGTTGACAGAAATTTATGGAATGGATCGGGCGGTTTAAACAATGTAGATGGATCTTTTGTTGTTCCCATGATTAAAAATCCGGCAGTGAGAGATATACTCTATTAAGATGTTCTGGAGCTTTACTTTTTAAATCTGGCAATGGCAAAATTATCCTGCCATCTGATATTTCCGGCACAATGAATAAATCGTCCCGAAAAAATTTGCCAGTATTCAACCCGTGACTGCGAAACCGGCATCCTATCAGTCTGGCAATCTCTGTAACGGCAATTCGCCCGATTGCAGATTCAAGGGCTGTGGTTATTACAATATTATTAAACGAACTACGATATTTTTGAATTGTTCCCATCCACTTGCAGATATTTCCAAGAAGTGAAGGCTTCAAAATAATTATCTGTCCGGGATGTTTAAGTGCTGTTTCAAATTTGGTATGATTTATAATACTTTCATCCAGAGCTACAGGGAAATCGAACGGATTTCCATTTTCTGCAAAGCCTTGCTCTCTCGAAAGAAATGGTTCTTCGATGTATTCAATTGGGAGATTGCGTAATTGCCGGTTAATTTGAGCTGCTTCATTTTTAGGCCATGATTGATTGGCGTCAAGCCGAAAAATAATTTCATTATTTCTTCTTTTGACTGCGTTCAGATAAGAAGCGAGGAGATCAACGGGATAGAGAGCTTTTATTTTAATGCAGGTAAAGCCCTTTGCAACAGATTCGTTAATTGCAGGTATCCATTTTTCGGAGTCGTTATGTGCGATTACGTCATTTACCCGGATATCCGGTGATTCGCCAATTCCAAACAAATGCCCTGGCGTGCAGTTTTTTCGGTGGGAGAGGAGGGATAAACCCATCCAGCTTAAAGCAAATTGCAGAGATGGAACACTGGATATTGAATCAACAAACTGAGTCAGTTCATCAAGGCTGAATGATCCGGTAAAAAAGGAACGGATTGCGGGAAGGCCTGAATCTAAATTACTGTGTAAATCGTCAAGTGATTCATTCGAAAATTCTGGAAGTGGAGCTGCCTCACCCCAGAAAAAATAACCATCCTCTTCGAAGCACAATAGCATTCCTGCGCGAAAATTGTACGTGCTTTTTGCTGTTATGAATGGTGTTCTGAATGGGATTTGGTATTTGTAAACATTCAACATAGTTCAAAGTATAATACCTGCCGAAAATAGTATACCATATAATATCATAAACTGTGCGGTTCGTTCGAGTACAGAGTTTAATTCACGTTTGTCATCATTCACCCAGACTCTTCTGATTAGAACAAATAGTGGAGGCAATGTGAGTAATGGAAGAAGTATCCATGCTGAATAATTCAAAAAGAACATGAAAATAAAGGGCACAGAGATTGCTGCAAAAGCAAGTATTGAATATTCAAGTTTCAGAGCGGCGTCTCCTAAAAGCACACCAAGAGTTCGTTTGCCGGAAAGCCGGTCCTGCTCAATATCACGCAGATTGTTAACAACAAGAATATTCACACAGAGTGCGCCAACAGGGACGGATGCCCAAAAAGAGTCAATATTCCACTCAAACGCATTCACATAATAGGTGCCCATTACAGCAACAAAACCGAAAAAAATGAACACAAAAATATCTCCGAGTCCATTGTAACCAAGCGGATATGGTCCGCCTGTATACAAAAAACCAAAAAGTAGTGAAAGCACTCCAATCAGAAGAATCATCCACCCGCCAATCCATACCAGATATAAACCGGTTAAAAATGCTGCTCCCATTGTTAACCATGTGGCATTGAGCATCGCAGGCGGACTTACGTATCCAGCCGCTGTAACCCTCTCAAACCCGATGCGATCGGGCCTGTCAGAGCCTTTTACATAATCATAATAGTCGTTGGCAAAATTTGTGCCGATCTGAATGAGCAATGCGCATATGAGTGCAATAATGGTAGTGTCCCAGCGGAAAAGTTGATGACTCCATGCAAGCGAAGCCCCAACAATTACTGGCACGGCAGAGGCGGGTAATGTTTGAGGGCGTGTTGCACGAAGCCAAACAAAGATATCAGGTCTGTTCAAAAAAAATTCTGGTTAATTGATGTGGATAACTTGTGGATGAAAAGATAATGAATAATGATTCCCCTAAAAATTTTCGGAATCACTTGTCCTAAATGTCGTTGTATTAACATAAATAAAGATAAAAGCGCTTACAAATTAAATATTTAAAGATATATATAATTAAACATCAATAAGTAAGATGTTAATATTTTTTTGACTAAAAAACTTTGATAAATGTTTGGAGCTCAATATATTTGTTGCTGTTTTATTACACCAACAGCGTGTTGAAAAAATCAATTGCCTGAACGGCAATGTAAACAACAAACCAAGTATGGTTTGTGATCGAATCTTGAAAACAGAAAACATCAACTAACAATATATTGTATGTCGTACTCCAAACTTGAATATATCTGGCTTGACGGTTCCTCGCCAACTCAGGAACTCAGAAGCAAAACATTGATCCGTCATAACTTCAGCGGCAAACTTGAAGATGCACCAATCTGGTCTTTTGATGGTAGCTCAACACAACAGGCCGACACGGCTGGATCCGACTGTTTGTTAAAACCTGTTGCAATTTTCCCGGATCCTGATGTAAAACATGGATACCTGATTATGACTGAGGTTCTTAATGCAGATGGTACACCCCATGCAACAAATGCTCGTGCTACCATCGAAGAAGATGAAGATTTCTGGTTTGGATTTGAGCAGGAATACTTTATGGTTGATCCCGAAACAAACCTGCCGCTTGGGTTCCCGGCTGGTGGTTACCCTGCCCCACAGGGCCCATACTATTGTGGTGTTGGTGCCAAAAACGTTTTTGGGCGCCAAATCAAAGATGAACACCTCGATATCTGCCTCGAAGCAGGCCTGAATGTTGAAGGTACCAATGGTGAAGTAGCTGCCGGACAATGGGAATTTCAGATCTTTGCAAAAGGTGCGGCTCGTGCCGGTGACGAGATTTGGGTTGGCAGGTTTCTGATTGAAAGAACCGCTGAAAAATATGGTGTAGCTATTGATTTGCATCCAAAACCACTTGGCGATACAGACTGGAACGGATCCGGAATGCACTGTAACTTCTCAAATGGATTAATGAGAGATGTAGGCGGTGAAGAAAATATGATTAAAGTCTGCGAGGAATTTGGCAAGTATATTAAAGAACATATTGATGTTTATGGTGCCGACAATGACAAGCGACTCACAGGAAAGCACGAAACACAGTCAATTGACAAATTCAGTTATGGTGCTTCAGACCGTGGTGCATCCATTAGAATACCAATCTCTACCATAGAGGACGGATGGAAAGGTAGGCTTGAAGACAGAAGGCCTGCTTCGAACGCAGATCCTTACAAAGTAGCTGCAAGAATCATAAAAACCGTAAGTGGTATTAAATTCTGATCTTAATTAACATATTGCCTTTTATGGAGAAAGCCCTGTCCCAATCCGGTTCAGGGCTTTTTGTATCTTATTGACGCTTATTATTACCAGATTAGACTATAATTGATATACCAGGTAATAGCATTTTATTGATGATTCCGAGTTGGATTTAGTTTTAGTTTAATCGATTTTAAAATGTATTGGAGGTGATACTGACAGTTTCTGCGGTTTTGTCAGGTCAGAAACTATGGAGGCACAAAAACTGCAAGTTTGCAGTTGAGATGATGCTTACAGGCGCTGCGGACGTTGTCAGTATAGAAAAAATATTGGATACCATACATAACAAAGGAGTACTGTAATTATATATGCTACAAATTGATTTTAACGGAATTGTGAGAGAAGCCCTTTGGAACTATGACAGTTCTAAAAAAATTTCCTCGATCACAGACATCAGTGCAAGGGTATCCACCAATCATGTATATAGAATTAAGCTGACTGATGAAAATGTAATTATTGCGAAGTTATCCTATTTTGGCAAATATGAACATTTTGTAGAAGATCATACCATTATCAATGCATTGGCAAACAATCTTCCGAATCCGTTTGAAAATGTTCTTGCCAGATCGTTGATGAAAGGCAATTCATTGTTTGTACACAGACATAAAAGCAAGTTTATTGATGTATGGGTAGTATTTTACCGGCCGATGCGAATTAAGAAGAGGCCTCCCAAAAAGATGAGCGATGATCAAATCCAAAAAATTGCCAAATCTTTTGCACGTTTTCACAGGGCTTGTAAAAACATCCGTAATTCGCTGCCACCATCATCAAAAACACTGAAAGTAGACATCTACCATCTGCTTGAGATTCTGGAAACAAAAGAAGGACAGCACGAACACAGGATGCATGTTGATCTGATCAGGGAACAATGTTACACATTTATCAGGAATGTAGATCAAATCGGGATCAATAAAATTGAGTTTATTCCAGTTTTTGTGGACTGGAATATTGGCAACTTTTCAGTTACTCCGAATTTTGAGATCTATTCACGTTGGGATTACGACTGGTTCAGGATGAGCACCCGGATGATGGATTTCTATTTTTTCAGCAGAATCGTATCCAAAGTAGGGGATAAAACCATATTCAGCTACGAAATCGAGAGGCTTATGGAAGAGAGATTCATTCTTTTTTTACAGTCATATCATCAGGAGTATCCGCTTACGAGGGTTGAAATCCTGCTGTTGAAGGAAACCTATCGTTTTTTTCTTCTGAATTATGTGATCAAGTACGGGCGGTATTTCTTTCACGACATCTTTGCTACCCGATTACAGCATGAGGCTTACAACGAACACCTCCCAACCATTGACGAAAAATTTAACGCAGAACCACTTCTGAAAGCTCTAAATCTATAATCAAAACTATGGAAAGGGTATCATTCTCATCTATTGTTAAAAATTACAAAGCTGTTTTTTTAGATAGTTATGGTGTTTTAAAGAACCACAAGGGATTAATTTCCGGTGTTCAGCAAGCCATACATTTAATTCGAGACCTTGGCCTTACACTTCGCATTCTAACAAACGATGCTTCCCGAAGCCAAAAACAGCAGGTGGAAGTTTTTGCCCAACTGGGCCTGAACAGCCTGCGCGATGAGGAAGTTATCACATCAGGAATGCTGGCGCGACAATTCCTGGAGCTCAAAATCCCTACAGGAAAAATTGCGTATTTGGGAACGGAAAATTCAGCTGATTATATCCTCCACCCAGGGCTTCAGCGAATTCCGGTAAGTGAGGTTGATCTGGATTATATTGATGATATATCTGCTTTTGTGTTTTTGGATGATGAAGGTTTCGACTGGAATAATGATATCAACAAAACTGTGAATCTACTTCGCCGGAAAAGCCTTCCAATAATCGTAGCTAATTCAGATAAATATTATCCGATTTCCAATAACGACGTTGCAGTTGCAATTGGCGGCCTTTCACGGATGATTGAAGCTGTGTTAAACCAAAAGTTTCTAAGGTTTGGTAAACCTGATACCCAGATGTTCATTTACGCTTATGATGATATCAACAAAATCGGGAATTATGAAAAATCTGACATCCTGATGGTTGGAGATACACTGAATACAGACATTCTTGGTGGTAATAAATTCGGCCTTAAAACCCTGCTGGTTCTCAGCGGAAATACTCACCCGGATAATGTTTACCTGAAAATCCGATCAACAGGAATTATTCCGGATTATATCACCGATTCTATACTTACATAAGATATTCTATCAACGTAAATTGATAGTTCATTAAAAAAATCAAAGATCTACCTGACATGCCCCATACCATAAGACGTTATGATGCCCTTGCTGCAGCAAGGGGCTGGTCACCTGTGCCAAACGGTGATATCCAGATGGATATCACAGATATTTTCGGAGAAAATGTCTTCGATTTTCAGGATATGAAATCACGATTGCCAAAAAGCGTTTGGGCAGAATTGAAAAAAACGATTGTAGAAGGAGAACCGCTGAATCCGAAAGTAGCCGATGTGGTAGCTCTTGCCATGAAAGAATGGGCAACTGAAAAAGGAGCCACACATTATACACATTGGTTTCAGCCGTTAACAGGTGCCACTGCCGAGAAACACGATAGTTTTATCACACCCAATAAAGGCGGTGGTGCCGTTTCAGAATTTTCAGGTAAAGATCTGATTCAA
>PWLN01000088.1 GCA_003559375.1 Balneolaceae bacterium
ATGGAACCCGGGGACCAAACACGCCACAAATACGTCCCCCGAGTGAAGGGTTCATTGAGGTACGTCACTCAATCGAGCCTGCCCCGACACACTTGTCGTGGGGGGGTTATTCCCAAAACATCGAGTGTGGTCGCTATGGAGGTATCCACATCAAAATTTCCGTTCCAGCCCCTCGATAAGTCTTTCCTTATTTCCTATACCATCACTCGGGGCTCTTCGTGTGCGCTGTCTCTGTCCCCGGGTTGCGCTGCGCTGCCATGCGGTGCATGGGCGGGCTCCGCTTCACCCGGGGCTAGTTGATCGGCCGCCCCTGCCGGGGCTTTTCTATTCAGGGAACCCGGTTGTAAAATCGATTAGTGACATTATCTTGTATACAGATAACAATCCGGAATATTTTCAAATTAGATAGTATCTTACTTGTAAGCGCTTTTTCATTTATTATTATTCAATTTTGCTTCACTATTTTGACAAAAATTTGTTAATTATAGTAAACACCTTAACCCTACCAATATTGCTATGAAGAATTTAATCAGCGCATTTATCATCCTCCTGTCGGTATTACTCTTTGCCACTTTTTCCGCTCATTCCCAAAGCCACCAGGGAATGTATATGAAACTTCAGTTTCTGGAAATTGATCGCGATGACATCAGCAGCTTTAAAAATGATATTCAGGAAGTATTAATACCGGTGAATCAGGCAAGAATTGATGCCGGTTCTTTAAAATACTGGTATGCTTATAGAGTGCTGTATCCCGGAAGCCAGAACACGAATTACAATTATGTTATTGTTACAATCTGTAACGCGCTCTGTGCTTTTGAAAACATCAATGACCATATTGAAGGTCAGCTCACCGATGCAGAACTCGATCATCTGCTCCCAAGATTCAATAATATCATGATTCCAAAATTTTCTGAACTTTGGAGAATTAACAATAGTGTATTACGAACGGAAGATTCCAAACCTTCAAGATATTTTATGCTCGATTACATGAGGGTACGTCCCGGCCTTGAATACACGTATCAGATGATGGAAGACGATAATGCCAGGCCCATTCACGAATACCGTATGGAAAATGGCAATATGGAAGGTTGGGAATTATTCAGCCTGATACTGCCAAGAGGTGATGAATATGGCTATAACTTTGCAACCGGAAACTATTTCTCAAACCTTCGGGATGTGGAATTTCACTTTAATGAAGAAGTGATCAGGCAATCAAGCCCGGATGTAAATGTTGCCGCTTTTATCGAAAATGTTGAGAACGTGCGAACCCTGGTACGATCGGAGGTGCTTGAGTTAATCGACTACCTGAAATAAGCATTCATATTATTATTCAAATAGTTGCCGGGCTGAATGAATTTGATCCATTTTCAGCCCGTATAACTGCTGTGTGATACAGTGTATGCTCCCCTGTCCCCAAACGAGATCTGCACAGGGTATGCCAACAATATCTCTGTCGGGAAAGAATTCAGCTATTGTTCGAAGGGCATCATCATCATAGCGAGCGTCGTATAATGGTACCAATACAACTCCGTTTGCAATATAAAAATTTGCATAACTGGCAGGCACGTATTCAGATCCGTCAACTGTGAGGCCATCTATTTTGGTCATTGGTAAAGGCAGAGTTACAATGTGATAAGGGTCACCGTTTTGTTGTTTTGCTTTTTTCAATATTTCAAAATTCTTCTGTAACGCAGTAAAATTCACATCATTCTCATCTTCACAAATTACAGTGAGTATTGTGTTTTGATTCACAAATCGTGACAGATCGTCAATATGGCCATCGGTATCATCACCCTTTAAACCATCCTTTAACCAGATAATCTCTTTTACTCCAAGATATTCGTTGAGGTATTTTTCGATTTCACTTTTATCAAAATGAGGATTTCTGTTTTTATTGAGCAGCACAGACTCCGTTGTTAAAAACACCCCCTTTCCGTTGGTATCAATGCTCCCGCCTTCCAGAACCATTCCCGTGTCAAGAATCGGAAGGCCATAAGTTTTCGCAAACCAATGCGGTATCGCATTATCTGAATCATACGGAGGATATTTACCACCCCATGCGTTATAATCCCAGTTGGTAATTACATATTCTGTTGAATTTCCCTTCTGCTTTTTAACAAATATGGGCCCGCAATCACGTGCCCATACATCATTTATGGGTACTGAAAACAAATGAATGTTTCCGGTTTCCATTGCCCTCTCGCGTAATTTCTGCTCCACGTCTTCCAGTTGTACCTGCCTGTCCACAAGTAAGATCACTGGTTCATAACGGTGCAGCACCTCAATGATATCCAGATAGACCTTTTCTACTCTTTGCAGGCGTTCACCCGGCCATGTTTCACGGTTTGAAGGCCAGTGTAATTGGGTGGCTGAATGAGTTTTCCATTCTGCAGGCATTATGTAACCGGATTTATCAGGCATCAAAAAATTCTGTCTGGCTTTTGTTTGGAAAACGCCAAATGTAGGAAGAATAATCAAAAAAAATTGACTGAATCTTTATGATCGACAGTAACTATTAACTGTTCATAATTGAAGGATAAAGACGCTGATAAAAATTCTTCAAGTTGTAAATATGCAAAGAGCCCTTCCGAAATAATTCAGAATGGCCCTTGCATAGATTTAAAAAAATGTGCTTTCAGCAAATTTGCTTCTGTATATTCTGTAATGTATGATACTTGGCCAGTTTGGTAAAACCTATCGATTACACTACAGATTCCGTGTATCGCTAACGGAATTACCCTTTTGATCCGTCACCGTCACTCTGACCGCACTTACACTTCCACGGTTGCGCAATTCATGCAGTCCTGATGCGCTGCTGCCACTCACGCTGGTAGTCTGGCTATCCACTACTCTTGATCCATTTAACAGTTCGGTTCTTACCGAGGCAAGATCGCCATCAACATCCGAAACATTCCAGGTAACATCTGCGCGTGTCCACGGACCTGTACTGAATGTGTTTACGGAGATATTGTTAATGGCCGGATCGTTGTCGCCGGGTGAGCCGTTATCATCATCTCCGTCACCGCCATCTCCATCATCTCCATCATCTCCGTCACTCCCATCACCTGTATCGGCTTCATTCAGGCCACGGGTTGCAGATGTGGAGTTACCAGCGGTATCTGTAACTGTCAGCCGCACTGTGTCTGCATTCCCACGGGTGCGGACTTCTGTGCTGCCCGAAGCAATGCTGCCACTTACGGATATGGTTTGGATATCAACAACATTGCTTCCGTTTAGAAGCTCTACACGAACAGACTGCAAATTGCCATCAGCATCCGTTACGGTCCAGTTTGCATTTGACCTTGTCCATGGACCACCTGAGTTTTCTGTTGTACTGAAAGACTGGATTACCGGTGCTTCGCCCACAGGGTCATTGCCATTATCTCCACCATCATTGTCGCCAACCAGAGTATAGAGCAGGTGGTTATTTGCAGTTGAGCTGTTGGTGACTTTGTTTTGCGTTGCATTTGCAAAAATTGCAGCACCAATTTGTCCCGGTGATGCCTGGGGATCATTCTGAAGAATGAGTGCAGCTGCTCCTGCAACATGGGGAGCAGCCATAGAAGTACCACTAATGGTGCGTGTGGATGTATTGCTGCCAACCCATGCGGAAGTTATGCCAGATCCGGGCGCAAAAATATCCACACATGAACCAAAATTCGAGTAAGACGCTCTCGCATCTGTGGAAGTTGTAGCACCAACGGTGATGGCTTCGCCAACACGGGCCGGACTGAAATTACATGCGTTTGCATTGGAATTACCGGCAGCAACGGAATAGGTAATACCCGCTGCAACGGAGTTTTGTACAGCTTGATCAAGTGCGGCGCTGGCTCCGCCACCCAGGCTCATATTGGCAACTGAAGGGCCGCTGGCATTGGCTGTAACCCAATCTACTCCGGCAATAACGCCCGAAACCGTGCCGCTTCCCCGGCAGTCAAGAACTCGTATCGAAACGAGTTCTACATCCTTGGCTACTCCCCATTGAGTTCCACCGATGGTTCCTGCCACATGTGTACCGTGCCCATCACAATCATCGCCGTTCCTGCCATCTGAAAATGCATCAAAACCGGGTACCGCACGACCACCAAAGTCAACATGGCTGTAATTGATACCCGTATCCAAAACATAAACCGTAACACCCTCACCTGTCACTTCGTATCTGTATAGGCCATCAAGTGGCAGGTCACGCTGGTCAATTCTGTCCAGTCCCCAGGTAGCATTGTTTTGTGTATTTAATTTTGTAACAACAGCATCCTGTTCTAATCTGACTATACGCTGATCACGAAGCAACCCGCTCCTTGCAGCCTCGGAGATTGCCCCTGCAAATCCAGTCATCACAGTTCTGTACTCAAAATCAGGTGTAATGCCAAAATCAGCTGCAACAGCTGATGGATTGTTACCTGGTTGCAGTGTAACAATAAACCTGCCGGGTATGCCCCCATGCCTGGCGTCACTGGTAATCTCATTCGAAACGGACGAGAGTACCTCATCACCTTGCTGAGGCCCGGTCACATGAGTCTGTTGATCACAGGAAATCAACAGGATCAACACAAATGGTAACGATAAAAGTAATTTTCGCATTTTTCTGATTTTGGTTAAGGTTGTTATAGATGTTGAATTCATTTTTATTAAAAAATTTTAAGTATTTAATAAATTTGATTCAGATAATCAATAATGAATTTGTTGTGAATTATACCTTTTTTTCAACTGCGTTTATAG
>PWLN01000298.1 GCA_003559375.1 Balneolaceae bacterium
CCTTTATTGTTTCATCATTTGACTCTAATTGCCTTTCCATTAACAGCCTGCGGTGTTCTGCCATATCATCGTCTTTCAAAATATCATCAATTTCACGGGGTTTGGGCAGATCTCCTACAGAATTTAAACCAAAATGTTTCAGGAAAGTATCAGTGGTTTTGTAGAGGAGTGGTTTACCTGTTGTATCTGCCCTGCCAGAAACCTGCACCAGCATTTTTTCCAAAAGCTGCCTGAGCATATACCCCGAATCGACCCCCCTGATGCTGTCTACTTCCGGTTTTGTAATGGGCTGCCGGTAAGCAACGATTGCAAGAGTTTCTATGGCTGCCTGTGATAATCTGCGATAGGCATTTTCATGCTGATATATACTCAGCCATGGGTGGTAACGGGCCTGCGTAACAAATGTATAACCACCGCCCGTTTCCACAATACGAAATGACAGATCGTTCAGCTCATACCTTTCATTCAACTGCTCCACTATTCTGTCGATAGCACCTTTATCTATTAACAGTTCATCTTCACTCTCTTTTACGATCCCGGAAAGTTTATTCCATGAAATTGGATCAGGGCTGGCAAAGATAAGGGCTTCAATAACAGAAACAAGGCGTGTTCCGTCAACAAATTGATAATCTTGCATGATATTCAACTTTTAAACACTCTGATCATTGCTAACGCTTATAGCAGATTAATGTATTTTCATCTTTTTCGATAACCTGGTAACCCAACAGGTGAAAGATGTCTTTAACAAGGAATCTGGCAATCCTCAAATCAATCTCAAAACTTTGTCTGTTTGCCACGCTAACCCCTGGCAGGAATTTAAGTAATCTATGTAAAAAACTATTCCTGAAATGGGCCGATAATTCGATCCAAAATTCCGGCACTTCTCTGATAATCAAGAACCCATCGTTTCCTCTTTTTTGATATAGTGGCATAAATATCCTGCCTGTAACAGGCGCCTTTATCAGCCTCCCATTTTCATAAGCAATTGGAGTGTCTCTTTCTATGTGGTCAAAATTTTTGAACCCGCTCATCATTTCAAATTTTTCCGGGTCAACAACCCATTTATGATAAAGAATTTCATAATAGGTATCTGGTACACCAGTACAACCCTGTATCCGATTTTCGTATTGAATTAATTCTTCTCTTTCTAATTCAATAACACCTGCATTATGCAATAATAACCATAAAAAGGCCTCACTGCGCTTTACAGATATTTCGTCAAAATGAGCTCCGGCTTCAAATCCGAGTGCTTTATACCCAAGATTATTCACATAACTCAGCAAAGTTCCATGGATATTTTCTTCAATACCCAATATTTGCGGAATCGGAAACTTACGTGCAATTTCCCTGTTTGCAAGTGTATCATTCAGCAGAATGAATGCACAACTTTGTGACGAAGTTGTATGCAAATCAGCAAATATAAAATCTGAAGCTCTTTTTTTATGTTTGGCCAGTATCTGATCAATCGTATTTTTAATCTCAATGCTTTCAGTATATTCTGCAGAATGCTTGCTTCCGTTTGCCCGTGAAATGTCTTTTTGCGAATAAAAAACCTCCCAGATTCGGTTCAAATCGGCATCGATATATCGTACACCTTTTTCTAAAGCGCCCAGATTACCTGTTACTGCATATACCGAACCCAGTAATTCCCTGGATTGCCTGTTGAACTGTTCCGATATAAGATCAACTGCAGCAATACCCGCTGGCTCATTTCCATGGATTCCAATAAATACGATAACTACGGGCCCGGTTATTTTACCTTCTGCGCTCCAGCGAACTCTTTTTATGTCTGATGTTATAATTTTTAGGTTGTCAGTCTTTAGCATTACTTCTTTTTTTCATCTTCTCCCATATCACCGCAGTGTCTTTATCCGTGATAATACCAATTAGTTCACCGTTATCAACAACCGGCAGGCTACTAATTTTTTTGTCGATCATCAAAAGAATAGCATATTTAACGTCTTCATTTGGTCCTATGGTAATTGGGTTTTTTTCCATTACGTCTGCAGCAATAGCAAGTTCCCCGCTTTTGGAATTCTCAAGATAACGAAGTAGCCGTTTTTTTGTAATAATTCCTTTTAAATTCCCCCTGGTGTCCTCGACAGGCAGATGACGTATATCTCTCCATTCCATTACTTTCAGAACCAGCTCAGCAAGGTCATTTTCATTTGCAGTGATCAGGTCTGTCGACATGATATTACGTACAACATCATATTGCACATCGAGCTGTTCTGCTTCCTCTATTTCGGCGATTTTCCATTTATAAACCGGTTCCCCTGTCAGCCTTCTTTTGTGCATAATAGCTGTAATTGCAACCGTTGATTCAGCCCGTTCCAATTTCTTTTTCAGGTTACGGTAACTGTTTACAATCCACCTGGATCCGGTGGCATAATTAACTGCCCTTCCTTCAATGATCGACAGGTATTTGTCGATATCATCTTTTATTATGCCTTTAGCTTCGAGGCCTTCTCGAGCCATTGGCAGTAACACATCGAGAATCAGTGCACGTGCAGACATCAATTTCCCATCCCAGATCATTCCACTTTGAATTCCCCACATCGCGGCCTTATAGAAGTTTTCTTTTACCTCTTCAAAAGAAACCGAATCCCAGTTCTTGCTATATTGATCCGGCATCTGGCTCATCAATCCAACCCATAATGCAAGATTGGCAATCTCATCTTCTACTGTTGGCCCCGATGGAAGGTATCGGTTTTCGATCCTTAGGTGAGGAACTCCGCCAGATATGCCATAACAAGGCCTGTTCCATTTATAAATTGTACCATTATGCAGCCTCAGCGCTTCGAGTTTTGGGATTTTCCCTTTCTCAAGCTGTTAAAGTGAATCTCTTTTAATATCAGTCAAAAATAGAAGGGTGTGCCGGGCAATGTCGTTTTTATATACATCGGCAACACTTTTAATCCATCGGTTCCCAAATGTAACACGCTGCTCTCGCTCACGCAGATGGTACCCCTTCCCGCGGGTGTCGATGCTTTGCTGAAACAGGGGAATACGAGTTTCCGCCCATAATTGCCTGCCCAATAAAAGCGGAGAATTTGCACATACCGACAAAACCGGACCAGAAAGCATTTGTGCCCAATTGTACATATCAGGAAATTGATCCGGTTCTATTTGAAGATGGCATTGGAAACTGGTATTACAGGCTTCAAAGAGGATGTTATTGTGGTTCAAAATCAATTCATCCACTCCGGAGATGTTGAGTTCAAAGTCTTCTCCCCTGAGTTCATAGATAATATTCGCGAGAGCTTCATATCGCTGTTTCGGTGTCATGTACTTCATTTGTACGGCACGATAATCGATTGATGGCAGGATGCCGGTAAGGATAATCTTTTCATCAAAAGCAGCTGCAGCTTCTTCTGCTTTTTGAAGCAGGGATTTAAGATTATTTTCCATTTTGCTCAGGCAATCATCCTTTAGATCCAATGGATCGAGATTGATCTCAAGATTGTACCTTGCCAATTCCGGCGTGAAATGCGGATCATTAATTTTTTCAAGAATTTCCAGAGCGTGAAGAGATGGCTTGAAATGGTTATCCACAAGACAAAACTCCTGTTCTGCCCCAATTCGGCTTATCCCGGATTCGAACATTTTCTGATCCAGCATTTTTTCAATAGCTTCCACATCATGCAGGAGGTGTTTTAAAAAAAGCTTTCTTGATTCAGGATCTTTTGCAATAGACAATGCTTGTTGTGTCATGTTGCCCCGGTTTTACTTTTTAAAAATTATGTCACTTCGGTCTCGGTTTCTTATTCTCAATGTGCAGCCTTCTCAATAAACGGGCAGTAATCGTCATATAGTTTTGTTCGGTGATAATGCCAACAAGCCGGTTATTTTTTACAACGGGTAAACAACCAATTTTTTGGGCATCCATGATATCAATTGCCTTGAGTATTGAAGCTTCGGGATGGATCGTAATCGGGTTTTTTATCATAACCTCCTCTACGGATTCACCAAGCGGCTCATTATTATGAATTGCGTTGTTAAACCTTCTAAAGATCATTCGCATGCTAATTAACCCAACAAGATGTTTGCTCTCATCCTCGACAGGTATATAACGTATCCGCCTCCAATCGAAGAGGTTAGCAACCAGTTCAATGATATCATCTTTCTGTACTGTGAAGATGTCTGTAGTCATAAATTCTTCAACAAGAAGCGATGAGGGCTGCCACATTTCCATGTCGTCCAGTTTAGCCAAACCCCATTTATGAACCGGTTCGCCCTTGCGTTGATTTTTTATCATTGCATTAGTAATTGCAGTTAATGCCTGTTCCCTGGTTACATCTTTTGTGAGAGAATTGTAAGATTTCACCATCCAATAACTGCCTGTTTGAGCTTCTTTCGTACGGTCTCTGATGATGTCGAGGTAACTGGTAATATCGCCCTTATCTACACCTGCTTTTTCCAGGCCATGCCTGGCAACCGGCAGCAGCTCTTCATTGATCAGGTCAATAGCTGAATAACGTTTATCATGTACCCATTTAAACTTCGTATCGAGGCCGAGTTTAGATGCCGCGATAAAATTCATCCTTGCATCATCAAAATCGAGAATAGTGGTAATATCTGAATAATGATCATCCATCCCGTTCATAAGCCCCAACCAAAATGAAGCATTTGCAATTTCATCCATAACTGTTGGCCCGGATGGAAATACCCGGTTTTCAATACGGAGGTGTGGTTTGCCGTTACTTACTCCATAACACGGACGGTTCCATCTGTAAACGGTTCCATTGTGTACTTGCAGTGCCATCAGTTTCGGGATACCCCCATCTTCAAGAATCTGGTCTACATCTTCAGTGATATTGGAGCTGAGCATAACCCGGTAACGGGCAATATCTTCTTTGTAGATTTCAAGAATTGAATCTCTTAACCATTGATTGCCAAATGTAACTCGCGGGCTGCTGTCTCTGAGATGGTCGCTTACCTGCCGGGTATCAACCGACTGATGAAAAAGTGCGATTCTTGTTTCTGCCCAAAGCCTTTTACCAAAGAGAATCGGTGAATTCACCGCACTTGCAAGAACAGGGCCGGCAATGGCCTGTGCAAAATTGTACCTGCATACAAATTCTTCCGGTTTTACCTGAAGATGTACCTGAAAACCGGTGTTACAGGCTTCAAGAAGCGGGGTATCAAAACGCATCAATAATTCGTCCATACCCTGAATACGTAGATCGTATTCTTTGCCCCTGAGGCTGCTGATGGCATCACATAGGGCATGGTATCTTGGCAGCGGGGTAATATTTGAAATCTCCAGATCCGATTTTCGAATAGTTGGCAAAACTCCGGTTAAAACAATTTCTCCGTTAAATTTTTTTATCGACGCTCTTGCTTTGTCGAGCTGCTTCAGGATATTGAGCTCCATTTCTGACAAGCATTTTCCCCTGAATTCAAGCGGTTCAAGATTGGTTTCGAGGTTAAAACGCGCAAGCTCGGTTGTGAACATTTCATCATTCAGAGCTTTCAAAAGCTCCGTTGAAATGGGAGCGGGTTTGGCAAATTTATCCACAAGACACATCTCCTGTTCGGCTCCAATACGGATGGTCTCTGTTTCGAATAATCCCTCATTCAGCATTTTTTCCAGTGCCCGGATATCTTTCAGGAGGTATTTTAATGATTCCTGAACCTGTTCACTGCTTTTTGCAAGTTTTACTGTTTCTACGCCCATATCATGTATAATAAAGGAGCTTAATATTGATAATTAGTAATTTAAGTACTAAGACTAAGTATAAAACCCATAATCTGCAACTGGATTAAACTAAGCAACTGGCAGAAATCCTTATCTATATAACATAGAAAATTTGTTTTTGATCTTATAATGAATATCTACAGATTTTTCTTCAAAAAAATCAAATATTTCAGCAAAATGGTTACCAAATAACGAATAAGGTTGACAAACCATGGGAATACTTTGATCTTTGAAGATGTTATAGATGCTCTTTTACGATGAAGCGTTAAGAAATAAAATGGCGATACCCAACAGAAATGAAATTGAATCACTAATCTATCTTCTTGAGGATCCCGATCCTGAAGTACAGGTTGGTGTACGTAAAAGATTTGATGAACTTGGCGAACAGGTTGTTCCATTCCTGGATCAGTACCGTTCTGAATCTGTTAAAGATTCCGAGAAAAAAACAATCAACGAGATCATCTATAACATTACTTTTGGAAGCATACTTGAAGAATTTTCTGGATTACTTTCTCAGGGTATTCAAAACAGGCAACAATTAGAATACTCGCTTTTAACACTATGCAGGTTCGGAAATCCGACACTCAGAACAGAAGATTACAGTAAAAAGCTCGATAAGCTTAGCTCAATGATTGGCAGTGATATTGCATATACTCCCTCAATATTGGAAAAAATGCAAATCATGCTGCATTTTGTTTTCAGAGAACTGAGGTTCCGGGGCGATACCCAGGATTACCACAATCCGGATAACGCATTCCTGGATCGTGTAATAGACAGCAGGAAGGGGCTGCCAATTATGCTCAGTGTTATCGTGATGTGTCTGGCACGCAGATTAAGCCTACCCTTCTACGGAGTAAATATGCCTGTTCATTTTATGCTGATGTACAAAACTCACAATCAGGAAATACTGATTGATCCGTTTGACGGCGGATCTATTGTATCCTACAACCAGTGCTGTTATTTCCTGAAAAAAAACGGGATCGAACCTCGTCCGGAACATCTTGAAAGAGCAGATGAAGCCGATATTCTTGCCCGTTGTATAAGGAATCTGATAAACAGCTACACCAAACTTGGGGATGAACAACGTGTGGATGGACTACAGAAACTCTTGTATATCACAGAGCTGAAAGCCTGAGGTAACTTTTAGACTCTTAATTCACAATTATTGTGACACCGCCGCGTCTCGGATCGCCGCAGCCATTAAAACCTCTTCCATCCGTACTCACTGCATGCACACCGCCAAAAAAGAGGTTACTCTCACTCCAAATTTTGTAATTCGGATAATCTGATATTAGCCTTTCAATGATCTCATCCGGAATTCCATGTTCAATATTTAGCAAGCCCTTTTCAAAATGAATCCTTGGAAAGTTTACAGCATGTTCAAGGCTCATTTTAAAATCAATTAGATTAACCAATACCTGCAAAATTGCAGTCCTGATACGGTTCGAACCTCCAGAGCCAAACACAACATTCATACCATTGGTGTTTTCCAGAATACCGGGACTCATCATGTATGTCATGCGCCGGTTGCACATCCATGTATGAAAACCGTTCGGATTCAGGTCTTCTTCTCCCAGCATGTTATTCATTACAATGCCGGTGCCAGGTATTATAATACCGCTGCCCTCTCCATTACTTGTAGTAAGACTCGCCATGTTGCCATGCCTGTCAGCAACACTCATGTGGGTTGTTCCCCGAAATGCTTTGAGTCTTGTTCGAATAATTTTTTTATATCTTGAAAGAAACTCCTTATCTGACAAAGCAATTGAATTATCATTATCAAGGCCTTCTGATAATGACTCAAGCCGTGCTGTTTCTGTCGCGGCCTGAACTTCTGCCATAGTTCGCAAGGCCTCATAAGTACCTGCTTTACAGGTATGAATCTTCACTTCATTTACAAGATGAAGGGCAAAAGATGTAAGTAGTCCGCCGGAACTCGGAGGCGGATTGATCATCACATTCGAATTGTGATATTTAATTTCAAGCGGCTCTCTTTTTTTTACTTTATAGTATTTAAAATCATCTTTTGTTAAATATCCCCCATATTCCCGGCACATTTTTTCAACAATCCCGGCTATTTCACCATCATAAAATAAAGAGTCACCTTCTTTTGACAGAATTTCCAGGAATTCTGCCAATTCAGTCATCATAAATATCTCTCCCTCTTTCATAACATACCCCGGATGAGAAGTGCTCTCATAATACATTCTCATACCTGCATTAGCCAGATATATCGGCTTTATAATATCGAGAACATATGCCTGAAACCGATTGAGTTTTACTCCGTTCTTAGCCAGTTGAATTGCGGGCTCCGCCAGGCGGCTCATCGGAAATGTGCACAAATCACGATTTATTTCAAATAGGCCGCGAACCGTGCCCGGTGTGGCTTGAGATCCATACCCAACATGGAATTCCTGTTCAGCAGTACCGAAATCAGCAGTTATTGGATAGAAATCAACTTCTGAAGCAACCTTATTCCTTTTTGGTGTTTGTACAAAAAAGTCATACAAAAGCTTCTTTCCGGTTGCCGTTTTCGCAAGCAGAAATCCGCCGCCTCCTAATGATGATAATACCGGTTCGGCAACACAGGCAGCCAGATGCGCTGCAACTACCGCATCATAGGCATTTCCACCTTCATGTAATATTTCAGCAGCTGCTTGTGCAGTTTCTATATGCCCGGCAGCTACTACGCCCATGCCTTTTTTCATTTTTGCATTTTTTTTAAAAGAATAAAATAAGCTTCAAAATATTAAAGAATTTGTTTATCCGCCTTTAATGATTTTGACCCTTTTTGTTTGAGCAGTATCAGATTTACAGTACATTTATCCCGTTAGAAGCAGAATTACTCATGATGTTACCGCTGCGATGAAAATCCTGATAAATCTCGGCAAGGTTCATCTTGCCCATTGTTGGTTTCTGACGAATTTTACTTCCTGATTCAGGCTGCCCTTACAGTATCCTGAAGATTTAAGTTGTCTTAAGAATATGAATAAGAAATTAGAAATTATCAGTCCTGTAACCGGTGAAGTGTATGTAAGCCGTGAATACGCTGACAACCGTAGAATTGAGTCGGTTCTTGAAAGCTCCGTGAAAGCTTTTTCTTCCTGGAAAGATACACCTATTCAAACCCGTTCTGAAATTTGCATCAGGGCAATCCAATACTTTCAAAACCATTCTGAAAATTGGGGGCATGAACTAACCATGCAAATGGGAAGGCCTGTTCGATATTCACCTAATGAGATTTTAAACGGATTTTCAGAGCGGGCTGAATATATGATCGGGATTGCTGAACAAGCTCTTTCTGCAATAAATCCATCCGAGAAAGAAGGATTTAAACGTTTCATAAAAAAGGAACCACTCGGAACGGTTCTTGTACTTGCCCCATGGAATTACCCCTACCTCACAGCAGTGAACTCCGTCATACCAGCTTTAATGGCGGGCAATACTGTGATACTCAAGCATTCTGATCAGACTGCTCTGTGTGCAGAACATTTTGATGAGGCTTTCAGGGTAGCCGGATTACCCGATGGAGTATTCAACTATCTGCATCTAACACATGAACAGGTTTCGGATATACTTTGTGATGAACGGATTTCTTCGGTTGTGTTTACCGGATCAGTTGAAGGTGGAATGTCTGTTCAAAAAGCTGTCTCTTCAAGGTTTATCCCGGTTGCATTAGAACTTGGGGGAAAAGATCCAGCATATGTAGCTCAAGACGCGGATTTATCGATGGCTGTCGAAAATCTTGTGGATGGCTCCTTTTTCAATTCAGGCCAGTCATGCTGCGGAATTGAAAGGATATATGTTCATCTAAACCGGTATGAGGAGTTTCTGGATCAATTTATAACACTGACGCGATCTTATGTATTAGGTGATCCAACAAAAATAGAGACTACCCTCGGTCCCATGGCACGAATTTCAAATGCAAAAACGGCCTTTGATACGATACAAGATGCCATCAGGCAGGGAGCAACTGCACACATAAAACCTGGTGACTTTCCCGACTTTGGCCTGCCATGGCTGGCTCCACAGATTTTAACAGAAGTGAATCATAACATGAAAATAATGAGCGAAGAGACGTTTGCACCTGTTGCATGCATCACTCCTGTTCAAAATGATGATGAAGCCGTGCATTTGATGAACGACAGTAAATATGGCCTAACAGCATCTATATGGACAACAGACACTGAAAAAGCTCTTTACCTGGGCAACAAAATTGAGACCGGTACACTATTCATGAATCGTTGTGATTACCTTGACCCGGAACTTGCATGGACTGGAGTTAAAGAGTCGGGCCGTGGATGTACACTATCACCAATGGGTTATGACCAGTTTACAAGGCCAAAATCATATCATCTAAGATTATCGGCTAAATGAAAATTGCCCTGCTTGTTTGCGACCATGTACCGGAAGACCTTCAGCCTGCCCATGGCACGTATCCGCTGATGTTTGAAAATTTTCTTCAACTGCCTTTGGATGCATGGTATGTGTGTGATGATATATTCCCGAAACTTGAAGATTATGATGCATTTGTATGTACAGGATCCAGGCATTCCGTTTATGATGATTTGCCATGGATCAGGACACTGCAGGATTTTACCCGGCAGATCTACAAGGCCGGAAAAAAGTTTTTTGGGGTTTGTTACGGGCATCAAATGATCGCCGAAGCATTAGGTGGGGAAGTAATGCGTTCGGGAAATGGATTTTTAATCGGCATTCATACATTCAATGTGAATCAAACCGACGGCTGGATGCAGCCGGAAGTTGATCACTATAATGTGCTGATGCTCTGCCAGGATCAGGTTGCTAAACTACCTGATAACAGCCGGGTTTTAGCATCATCATCTCAATGCCCGGTTGGAATGTATTCGGTTGACAGACATTTTCTTGGAATACAAGGCCATCCTGAATTTACAAATTCCTATAATCGCGATCTTTTTGAACGGCGCCTGAAAATTGATGATACAAAGAAAAAAAATGCAGCTTTAGATAGTTTTAAGGAAAAAAAACCTCACAGCGAATTGTTAACCGGTTATATTCAGAATTTTCTCAGATCTTAATCCGATGATTTGATATTCGTTATGCCTTCATTTTTTTAATATTTTCGCATGAATCAAAATTTTGAATTGTCTTCATTCACATAATCTGAATAACATAACCCGCCATGATTAAAAACAGAGGAATGCTCACAATTGATGAACTGCACTTTAAAGCTGAAGCTGAAGAAATTGAAACTGTCATAACGGCTTTTGTGGATCATTATGGCAGGGTGATGGGGAAACGGTATGATGTAGATTTCTTTCTCGAATATGTGAAAAATCATGGATCACATGCCTGTAATTACCTGCTCACCACAGACATGCCCATGGAGCCGGTACAGGGTTACGATTTTGCAAACTGGGAACTGGGTTATGGTGATTTTCATCTTGTTCCCGACCTGAATACACTTCGCATTGCCAGCTGGCTTGATAAAACTGCAATCGTTATTTGTGATTTGCAAAATGAAAGGGATCATTCACCCATTTCTGTGGCACCGCGCTCTGTTTTAAGGAAACAATTAAAAAAACTTGAATCCTCAGATTATCACTCATTTGCCGCATCCGAACTGGAATATTACCTGTTCGAAAATGATTTCCGGTCGGCTTATGAAAAGGCATATCACGATCTGACGCCCGCCGGCTGGTATATTGAGGATTATCACATCTTGCAGGGAACGCGCACTGAACATTTTACTGCTTCTGCAAGGCGAAACCTGAAATATTCAGGTATACCCGTGGAGAACTCCAAAGGAGAGTGGGGCCTTGGCCAACACGAGCTGAATATCCGTTATGCCCCGACACTTGAAATGGCCGACCGTCACATCATTTTTAAGCAGTGCCTGAAAGAGATTGCAGACGAACAAGGCCTTTCCATCACGTTTATGGCTAAGTTTCATCAAGACAGAGCCGGATCAAGCTGTCATATTCATATAAGCCTGTGGAAAGATGATGTCAATCTTTTTGTTGGCGATAATGATTTTGGCCCGGTTAAGGGATCCAAAGAGTTTGGATGGTTTTTAAGCGGCTGGATACGTTATGTAGCCGACATGATGGTTTTTTACGCACCAACCATTAACTCATACAAACGGTATCTGGACGGTTCGTGGGCACCAACCAAAATCGGCTGGAGTTATGATAATCGCACCGCCGGGTTCCGGGTAGTGGGTGCAGGTAACAGCCTGCGTATTGAGTGCCGGATACCGGGAGCCGACTGCAATCCTTACCTTGCATATGCAGCATCACTTGCATCCGGATTGAAGGGGCTTGAAGAAAAAATAGACCCGCCTCCATGCTTCGAGGGTGATTTATATGCTGCAAATTCTCTATCTGATGTACCGAGAAGCCTGGAAGAAGCACTTGACAACTTTAAGAAGAGCACACTCGCCAAAGAGGCATTTGGAGAAGATGTAGTTAATCATTACATCCATTTTTTTGAAACAGAACTGCATGATTACAAATTTGCCGTAACAGACTGGGAACGCAAACGATATTTTGAACAGATTTAAAACAATAAATGAGATTAAAACATAAAACAGCTCTTATTACAGGGGGCAGCAGCGGTATCGGCAAGGCATCGGCCTTGCTTTTTTCAAAAGAAGGTGCAAATGTCGTTATCGCAGACATCAGTGAATACGGACAAACAGTAGCAGCCGAAATTGCAAAAAAAGGTGGCAATGCCGTATTCATAAAAACAGATGTATCAAGGGCCTCAGATTGTAAAAAAATGGTTGAGTTTGCCGAATCGACTTACGGCAAACTTGATATTTTATTTAATAATGCCGGGATCATGCACTCTGATGATGGTGATGCCATTGAAACCGATGAGGCAATCTGGGAAACCACAATGAATATCAATGTAAAGGGCGTTTTTCTCGGGTGTAAGTTTGGAATTCCTGCATTGAGACGTGCCGGTGGAGGCTCTGTCATTAATACAGCCTCGTTTGTTGCATTAATGGGAGCAGCAACTCCCCAGGTTGCTTATACATCAAGTAAAGGCGCTGTACTGGCATTAACACGGGAACTTGCTGTGATTCACGCCCGGGAGGGAATAAGAGTGAATGCCCTGTGTCCGGGGCCTCTGAGAACAGAATTACTCATGAAATTTCTGAACACCGACGAGAAAAAAGAACGCAGGCTTGTTCACATCCCGATGGGGCGTTTTGGCGAAGCTGATGAGATGGCAAAAGCCGCACTTTTCCTGGCATCAGAAGATTCATCCTACATGACCGGCACTGAATTTTTGGTTGATGGCGGTATTACGGCAGCTTATGTCACTCCTCTTTCTTAGAAAAAGGTAAATGTGAAACCTTCCAGGTTGGCACGCATATCAGCGAGATCCTGATAATCGCCATTTAATACAGTAAATTCCCCTGCAACTGAATATCTGACGGTATCGAGTTCATCCGGAAATTCATCCATTTGATAAACATCATTTGGCAAGCCCAGTAATTCGATGTTAAACCGGCCGGTCAAAAATTGATCATGAACTTCTTCAAGCTCAACCACACCTCCCAAAGAATGGAAAAAATAGGGTTTTGATACTCCGCTAAAACCTTGCTGCAGGTAATTAACCACTACCTGTTGTGATGGCATTGGGCTTGTTTCATGGAAAGGAATCGAACGCAAGCCTCCAGAACCTGTTGGGTCTTCATTTCTGAATATTTCCCAGGAGATCCTGAACCGTTCAATCCAATATTCTTCAGAGTACTGGGTTACATAATGGCTCCCGGTTTTCCATTCATCCTGATTCTGGAACCTGAAATTCAGGGTAACGTGAAAAATTTCATCCTCAACTTCTTTTTCAGCGTGGAGATAGATCTGATCTCTTCTTAACTGCTCCGGTGTGATGGGAGTTTGTGAAGTAATCATTTCAACAATATCCGGAGGTAAAAAATTATCCCCAAACAAACCGAAGCTATTCTCGATTTCGAACTCATTGGTAGTCAAGTGTGAGTATTGTTCCACTATACTACCGCTTTCATCAATGAATTCAATACTGAAACTATGGTTTTCAGGTATCTCTAAATTATCTGTACTATTTAAGCGATCACAACTAACAACGAACAACAAACCAATAACTAAGACATAGACTATGTTTTTCATAATGGCAGGTTTTCATTTGAAAATTTTTTTTAAGATGCTTCAACAATAATAACGCGCGCCCCGAAAATTATTTTCCAATTTTCAAAATTCAGATCCTGTTTTAAGTCTTTGATTTCATGGTTTAGTCAAACTCGTAACCAAAATATTCAATATCTCTGACAAATGTTTTGGCAACAAGGTCCCGGGTTTGAGTATTATAGTATTCCTGGTATGGAATGTGATTGGAAACATTAAGCCTTGGCAATTGAGCCTCAATTCCTAACCTTGAGCATACCTTCTCAAAATCTTCTTCAAGGCTTTCATATCTGGCAATATAGTTCACCAAAAGTTCATCATTCTCTGAAACCAGATAGTCTTTCTGGTATCGCACATCATAATTACATCTCCAAACAATGTATTCATCAAAATCAGCCATTTTTCGAATGATGTCATGTTGAAAGTGTTTCTTGTTTTTTTTCATATATTTGTACTGCGACACTTGCCAATCCCAAGGATTCCGTACTACTGCGAAAGAAAAATATCGCTGGAATTCATCCATTCCCATCTTTTTAACAACTGATTTTGCCTTGATGTGTGTAGCGTATAAAAATGGGTTAATTTTTGAGGGAACTGGAATATTTAGCCTTCTACTGGCCTTCACATAGGTTCTGTGAATTAATCCGGCACAATGCGGAAGCAAAGCAACTTTAATACTTGTTCCCGCATTTTTGTAAATATGAATGAAAAGAAATTTTTTTGTGTGTGATATTAACATCAATTTCTGGCTTTATAACCGACGCGCAATTACAGCCGTCTCTTTAAATGTAAGATTTCTACCGGTTGAACTGTTATAGGCTTCCACGAAAATGATATAAATTCCTATTCGATTATTTTGGTCACTGTCTGTGCGGCCATTCCAAATAACCGTTCCTTCGAATCCGGCTCTTTTTCCTTCAACAAGATTACGCACCAGCCTCCCAAAACGGTCATAAATTCGAATCCTGATCAAATAATCGGGCTCATCGAAAATATACCGAATAAAGAGATTGTCCTCAAAACCATCACCGTCAGGAGAAAAGGGATTTGGCTCAAGGCTAATACCCGTTTTTAAATCATTTATCCTTTCACGCTGATAAATCGAGTTTTGCCTCCCCGGAGTTCCTCCTTTCACCGTTGCACTTGAGCTCCAGTTTGAGGAATCATTAGAATCAAAGTCAGGATTTATTCGTTCGAGGGCAATTCCTCTTGTATCCACAAGATTAGGATTATGCCATTCCGGTTTGTAATGAACCATATCAATGATGGTAAATGTACTGTCTGCGAGATAAACCGTTCGCCCGGAATTCGGCAGGCTCAGAGTTGAACGGTTTACCCATATGGCCAAATTTCCGGCCTCGTCGGGGGGATTAAAAAAGAGCGCCGTACGGCTTTTTTCAAATGGAAGGTTTTGAGGCTCAGGATACAACAGAACATAACCATTTGCAGGGATTCGTTTTTCGGATGTATTTACAGGATCAATACGAGAAATCTGGCCATTTTCATCCGGATCATCATGTAGAAAAATTCCTTCCAGTGATATTGTATATGGCCTGCGATTGTAAATCTCTATATATTCCGATTGATCGGGCAAACCATCACGATTATCAGCGATGGGATGATACATGATTTCATTTATGACAAGATCACCCGGAGACAAAGGCTGTGCAACTCTCTGAATAGTTTCTGAATTAACGTTGCCCTGGAAATCCGTAAGATTTACCGCGAGAAGATGCAATTCTTCGCCCATCACTGCCGCTGAACCGTCAACTACAATTCTGTTAGCATTCTGAACATTATAAGCCAAAACAGTAACCTCAGAGCCGTTTAGATAAAATTGAGTTTCTAAATTCACACTGCTATTTGAAGAAGACACTATCCTGTTTTGCTCATCTGATTCCTGATAAATGCGATTCAAATCAACAAATTTACTGAAGGCAATTTCTATAGAATCCGGACTGATTATATTTGCGAACTGTATTTCCGGAGGTGTTACATCAATTTCAAACCGGCTGTTGCGTTCAGCAGGGGTAGAGCCGTGTTCATTGCTACTGGGCAACCAGTTGGCCGGATCAAACGACAGTGCCGCCGGGTCCCTTCTTTCCAGCGAGATTCCGGCACTGTTATTGTACCATGATGCCCTGTAGTAAACACTGTCAACAGCAAAATCCTCTCTATTATGTAAAACAACCGCATCTCCTGTGTTATTCAATGATCTGAAATTGGGTAAGTAGATTATTTTATCCGATCCCGCTGCAAAGATTTGTGAATCGGTAAAAACCATGTAATCGTGTTCCCTGATCACTGTTCCCGAAGGTATCACTGCACTGCCTGTAGCATTAGATAATTTCCAGCCTGTAAGGTCAAAATTCCACCCCGTATTATTATAGATTTCAACAAATTCCGGGCTGCCGGATTGCAGTCTCCTGTAAAGTATCTCATTGATCACAATATCTCGTGGTGCTGCTTCACCGAAATCAAGATAGAGTACTTCTGATTTAATCGGATCCATTACATTCCCAAAGATATCAGTGAGGCCTTGAATAGAAATTTCATATACCTGTCCGTTGATAAGCTCTGAACCGGCAATCAGCACCACCTCATCTGTATGAAATTCCACATTTACAATAGCTATGGTTGGAGAAACTGAGTAATTCGAAAGATCAAATACAGTATCCTGATCAAGCATTTTGTCAAAGCGAAGTATGAAACCACTTTCCTCAAATTGAACTGCGCTTAAAAGTTGTGGCGGATTTCTGTCAGGAACTGCTTTATTGGGCATTCCCGGAGTTCCAAGTAAATCATCGGTCGATTCCATCCAGTTTTGTGGAATTGTAGCAGAAACGTCAGGACTAAGCCTCTCCAGAGAGACTCCGTTACCACCCCATATTGAGGGAATATATTCCAGTGAGTCTGCAAGAACATCAAGATTTGTGAACAGTCGAATCTGATCAGCAGATGCCACCGTAAAACCGGGAAAATTTGGGAGTTTAACATAATTCCGATCACCAAAAATACCTCTCAACATTTCTGTATCATCTGTAAGTACGATATAATCTCCGGGATGAAAAGAAAGATCTTCATATGATATTACCCGCCGTGACTCTGTTGATACTTGCCTCCGTTGCAACCTCCATTCTCTCATATTCAAGAGCTTGCCTGAATTATTGAAAAGTTCTACGTAGCGGGAGTATCCGGCGGGCGGGCGATACATAAATTCGTTGATCACCACATCTCCAGGCTCAAACTCGTCAAATACCAAAAATTTGTATTGTGAATCTTCTGGGATTTTAAATCCGCCAGAGGTGTGAATATTGCTTATATCAAGGGTACGTTCTCCTGTTTGCAAATCTGATGTGAATTGCAGCAATAGCTGATTGTTTTCCAGGACCTCAACCCATTCTGGATTGGCCCCATCAACAGAAAAATGTCCGGGTATTGCATCTGCAGCGCGGATCGCGGCATTAAACTCAACCTGCACCTGGCTGCGGCTAAGCGCCCTTACCGATGTGGCTCTCAGGTGA
>PWLN01000053.1 GCA_003559375.1 Balneolaceae bacterium
GTTGAAAATACAATTCTCCGTGAATATTAGAAATTTTTTATAATTATTGTGATGGTTTCGGTTTTACCATAAATATAACCCGGTTACCAATAATGTTCAGCTCCGCACCGAGATAACCAGCAAGCCACCGAAAGGTTTCTGCCCTGTAAAATGCCACATGGGTATCATCGCGCGAGTAATGCCAGTCCGGAAATGTTTCAGGTTTGGTCAAAAGTAAAGTCATTATTCCAAGGATGACGCCCGGCTTTAACATAGCCCAGAGTTTCTGAAATTCTGCGTCAGGATTATAAAAATGTTCTGCTGTTTCTGTGCATGTAATAAAATCATACCTCTTTTGCAGTATGTCAGGATTGTTCGCAAAGAAAGGGTCAAAAATTTCCATTTGGTGCCCTGATTCTTCAATCATCCTGTGCAGGGTTGGCCCTGGGCCGCTGCCATAGTCCAGCCCGATGCTCCCTTTTGGAATCATCGCGATCATGGGTTCAGATAATCGGCTTAAAAATTCACGGTATCCCTGATCATCCGGGTTGTTCTGATGAAGTTCATAATATTTTTTCTCTTCGTCGTAGCCCAGTCTCTTGTCCGGGTGTAAAAAAACCAATGTGCATACCGGGCACTCCAGGTAAGTATGGAAACGGGTTTTTTGAAAAAAACTCACATTTTTACTGCCGCAAAGAATACACGGTTGCATGGTTCAGAATTATTTCTCATTAAGTTGAGTTTTTTTGCGTAAAATAAAAGAATAAGTCATCGAATATCACACGTATAACAATTCTGAAATTATGAAACAACTTTTATCAATAACTACCATAATTACGGTCACTATTTTTATGGCGACTACCGCAATTTATGCCCAATCTTTTAAATTAGAGAGAGTGGAACCGGAATTCTGGTGGACCGGTTTTGAAAAAAAGGAATTGCAGCTCCTGGTTTATGGTGAGGATATTGGCAAGGCCAGGGTGCATATTAACAACCCGGGGATCTATCTTCGGAGGAGTATTGCGGTTGAGAACCCGAATTATCTGTTTCTATACCTGGATATAACCGAAAATGCTTCAGCCGGTGAGGTTACATTATCTTTTTCAACAAATTCCCAAACACTGCATCATACGTACACCCTTAAAGAACGCAAAGGTTCGGATAACCGTCACCAGGGATTCGACAGCAGCGATGTGATTTACCTGTTAATGCCCGACCGCTTTGCAAATGGCGATCCCTCAAATGATGAAATTCCGGGGATGATTGAGGGTGTTGACCTGGATGAGCCTTACGCCAGGAAAGGTGGTGATATCAAAGGAATATTGGATAATCTGGGGTATATCCGTGATCTGGGTATGACTGCAATCTGGCTCAATCCCATTTTTGAAAACGATATGCCCTATAATTACGCGATTGGCGCAGGGTTTTATCATGGTTACGCAGCAACCGATATGTACCGGGTTGACCGCAGATTCGGAACGAATGAGGAGTTTGTGGAACTGGTTGAAACTTCACAGCAAATGGGTATGAAAGTGATCATGGATAAGATCCACAACCATGTAGGCACACACCATTGGTTTATCAAGGATATGCCGACATCAGACTGGGTGCATGATCAATCCATTGTTGGTAATACAAATTATCGCACCGATACATTGATGGACCCATATGCCTCTGAAGCAGATTTACGGTCAACGGTTAAAGGCTGGTTTGTTGATGAGATGCCCGACCTTAACCAAAGAAACCCGTTACTTGCAGACTATCTGATCCAAAATACAATCTGGTGGATCGAATACAGCGGCATAGATGGCATTCGTATGGATACGCATCCATATCCGTACAAAGACTATATGGCAGAATGGAGCAGGCGAATTATGGAAGAGTATCCCGATTTTAATATTGTGGGAGAGGTATGGATGCAGAATGTTGCCACAACTGCCTGGTGGCAGTACGATTTCCCAACTCAAAGCGGTTACAATTCCTATTTGCCCAGTGTAACCGATTTCCCGCTCTATCGGTCTGTCGTAAGCGGCCTTAATGAAGATGCCGGTTGGGATACCGGACTTGCAAGAATATACTATACTCTTGGCCAGGATTTTCTCTATACGGATCCGTTTTTAAATGTGATTTTCGTGGATAACCACGACCTGGTACGGTTTATGACCAGTGTTGGTGAAGATCCAGCTAAATTCAAGTTGGGTATTGTATTTTTACTAACAACACGAGGGATCCCGCAAATCTACTATGGAACAGAGATCATGAAGATGGGAGGTGCGAATGACCCTGATAAGCGACGGCTTTTCCCAGGTGGCTGGCCACATCATGAAATCAATGCGTTTACGGAAGATGGGAGAAAACAGCTTGGCGAAAAACGAGGTTTGCCGATTCCGGAAGTGTTTGAACTGGTAAGGCATCTTTCGGAGTGGAGAAAAGAAAAAGATGTGATACATACCGGTAAACTGACACATTTCATTCCGTATGATAATGTCTATGTCTATTTTCGGCATAATGATGATGAAACGGTTATGGTTATACTAAACGGGGATAATCATAACAAGTCATTAAACCTTGAACGTTTTAGTGAGTTTCTGGGAAAATACCGAACGTTAAAGGATATCATTACCGGCAAAGAATCGGATATTGGATCTGTGATACATCTGAGTCCACGACAGGCAATGATACTTGAACTAAGATAAAACAACCTTATCATAAAAAGAGATTTTAATATTAAAAAATATTAAATTATTATTATGTAGGCACCTGTGATGGGGGTATTCATTAGGAAGTATTAATGAATTCTGGTGCAACAATTAAACAGATAGCAAATGGGTAAGTACGCAATATTTATAGTATCTGCTCTCATTTTTTCGGTAATAACATACTCGCATGGGTTGAGGAATGCACTTTTTATATCCAATTCAAGGATTATTCAAAATTATAGCCAGAATCAGGCACATAATATTGCGCATAGTTCACTAATGGCAGCTGTGAAGGATCTCAATGAAAATGGCGGAAATATTACTATCCCTAATCCAGGTGGGACTTTCGAAACCGGATTTCAGGCATGGGGTCAATTACATGGAGATTACAATATATCTGTTTTTAATGATGATATTATTAACATGATAAGGCTGCAGGCTACAGGCAGGTTTGAAAATTCAACTTACATTGCAGCCGTTGGTTTGGTTCCCGGAGCAGGTGGAGGAGGATTTCCCTGGCCTCCATTTGATAGTGCTATACAAACTGATGAAGATATGGCTATAGGGAATGGAAATGTTTATGGAGATGTGTATTCCGGAGGTAAATTTTCTATACCTGGAAATGCTCGGGTACATGGAAATGCATATGTATATCCGGATGTAGTCGGTGCAGTTACAATTAACAGTGGGGGGATTAGTGGAAATCTATATACAAATACCACACACGCTAATGGAGTACAGTATACAAATTGGGGTGCTGATATTACTGGGAATTTATTGGTTGGTCAGGGTGCCAATCCCGCAACTGTTGCACCACCAATCAGTCAATGGCATCCCGGCCATGTAAATGGGTCGAGCGGCTCTCTTAGCAGCCCGATTCCCCCGAACAATATACCAATGCCTGATTTTCCGGAAATACCTCAAAATCAAGCGATATTGCCATCAATTCACTTAAGTGGAGTTGGTTTTCAATTATTGGATCTTTCTGGTGGAGATGCATATGTACCTACCATTGAACTACATAATGACACACATTTGACTGTCATGGTAGGTTCGCAAGACAGAGTACTTCGGGTTAATAACCTGAATATGACTCAGGGGCATTTAAACATTATATCTCAGGGTGATGGCAGGCTTCAACTTATTGTTGAAAACACGTTCAATATTACCGGGTCCAGCTCAATGAATAATAACATTAATATTGATGGTCACAGCCAGTCGCCATTAGGATTACTTTTGGCCTATAGCGGTTCAAACAAACTTACAATTGGAGGAAATATTCCAATTAATGCGAATCTTTTTATTAAAGATGCAGATTTGCATTTAGGCAATTCAGGCTCAATTTTTGGTAATATTATAACGGGAGGTTCTAATGTAACCATTGATGGAGGCAGCGGAAACCAGTCAAGAGTAGTCTATGCACCTAATGCACATGTTACAATGAGTGGTTCTGGTACAGTTCACGGAGCTGTCGTTGCAAAATCATTCAGTGGCAGCGGTGGATTCCTTGTAAATTATACTGATGAATTTATGGACACATTACCTGATTTAGATTCTGATGCAGGAGGAGGGAATGTTACGAATTACAGTATTGCTTACTGGAATTAATATATAGAGATAATTTACTTATCAATTTTCGATATCTCACATAGAAATGGCTACTGGGCAAACCTTATTAACACTGGCATCTATTGTACTATTAGCGTTTATTACAATGAGCATTCGCAGTATATATGTTCAGTCTGTTAATAATTCGATTGATACTCTATATACTACGGAAGCATTAAACTTTGGCCGTACACTAAGCGAAAGAATTCAATCGTACTCTTCTAACCCTGCGATGTATAATGAACTTGATAACGATTTTGGTGATTTCAATGATGTTAACGATGCGGGATCAAGAATAGAATTTTTGACCCCTTCCGGGCATACATTGTATGCAACGGTTGAACTATCCGGGGAAACAAATGTTTTATACGGGCAAAACGGTAGATTTGCAACCATAAGAGTATTTGAAGAGGTGAATGACAATTTTACCTTAAAAAGTGAGTATGTAACTGCTGTGATTAATTTGTTTGGAAATTAAAGATATAATGCTGCGATAATGGGTGTACAAATTGATATGATTGTTCCGCCTATCATAATCGGACTCTTGATTATCCTGGTATTCAGAATGAATGCATTTATCATGGAAACATCAACTGATACCCGTTTAATAAATAATATTCAGACTCAGGCAGATGTTGCAATTGATATTATTCAGGAAGAATTAAGAGGCCTGGATGGCGGTCAAATTACAACAGTAACTGATACGTTGAGATTTACCAGGTTTTTGGCAGGGCCAGGCTTACCATCTCAGAACTATGAGATTATAAGAGATCAAACCAATGGCCAACTCAAAATTTTTTTTCCAGACCCGATTACCGGTGATCCGGATTCAACAATCTATGATCTCAATTTATCTGCTATTGATTTTTCCATGCCGGCACCTCACTTACTTCGTGTAAGAGTACAGACTGAAAGCAGGGCAGAACAGCATGTAAGATTCAGAGGTGATGTGAATGTAATTCGATCAGTAGCAGAGCGGGACTTTTTTCTCCGGCATCGAATCTTGCCCAATACAAATCCTCCTGTAAATAATGGGAATTGATCCGCTTATAGTACCCGTAAATACGATGAAATCCTCGCCGGTGTTTACCACTTAAACATCTCTTTTTGGAAAGAGCATTAAAAAAAGCCGCTTTATTGCGGCTTTTTTTAATCATTTGCAATATTATTTACCCTTCGTTTTTCTTTTGCTGGATCTCGTTACGGGTATCCTGACATAGTTTCTTCAGGTCTTGCAGTTGTTTTCTGGCACGCGTACCGGCAGCTTTATTCCCTTTGTCATAAAACTTTACCAGATCCTCTTCAAGAACGGCCATAAGTGATTTGATTTCGTCGATTTTACTCATTTGGTTTCTCCAATTAGGTTTATGTTGTTAATGATGTAATCATCATCTCGATTAGTTAGTTGAATCTTTCCGATCCCTCGTACTTCAGTACTCACAGTAATTTAACATTCTGAATGATAAAATCAGCCGATAAATCATTTTTTTTAGTATTTCATAAAGATCCGAGGATGGGTAAAAAAGATATTTAAAAAACATGTAAAACACGATGTGGTTATACAGTTGCATGGATATTTATTTTAAATTAATAATAAATAATGAGATGCGAACATAACTAACACTTAATCGTCTTGGTGATGTGTTTCCTGAAATTCATCGGCAGCTACTTCACCCCTTTTCTCGTTTACAAACAGACAAATAATGATAGCAATCAGAAAAAGAAAAGCACAAAACAGAACTGACATGTGCAATCCGAATTGTGTTTGAAGCAAACCAAGCCCGATGATGCCAACAACTCCCGCAATTTTATTCGATAATCCCCAAAAACCAAAAAACTCAGCAGATTTTTGTTCAGGTGTAAATAATCCAACCAGAGCCCTGCTGGCCGATTGGCTCGATCCCAGGCTTAAACCCGCAATAACGCCGATATAAAGAAATACATACTGAGTTTCAAAGTCGGCGTTAAAGGTGTAGTTCAGCCAATCCGTAATGTCAGCCACAGCCCAAATCCCCATCACACCCACAAACCATAAGCCAAGCGTTATGTTATAGGTGACTTTGGCTCCTATTTTATCCTGAATCAAACCAAATGAAAAAGCACCAAGAGCTGCTGTAATCTGAACAATTACAAACATGAGTACCCGTACGGCTTCATCCCATCGTACAACCTGGTCGCCATAGATAAAGGCAAATGAGATCACAATATAAATTCCGGCCATCGCAAAGAAAACGGATACCAGGAATACAACAAGATCTTTAAACTGTGATACCATCTTAAATGTATCTCCAAGACGCTTAAAGCCAATGGAAGCAAAAGACTCTCCATCAGGCAGCTTCTTTCTGGCTCCGGGTTCTTTAACCCATACAAAAGTCGGGATAGCTGCAAGCATGAAAAATACCGCCGCCCATGGTCCTACCCAACGAATACGGTCAAAATTCTCAGCCGTAGGCTCCCCGAGAAAAAGAATAACAAATCCTGCAGATGCGAGCCCGCCTATATATCCAAGTGACCAGCCAAAACCTGAGATTTTTCCCAGGTCAGACGGCGGCCCGAGACTGGGCAGGAATGATGCAATAAAATTTTCACCGATTGCATAGGCAAAGTTTGAAATAATAATCAGAGTTACGCCTAAAACAACAAGGCCGGGTTCAACAAAATAGAGAAATGTAGTGCTGATAATGGTTAACAGATAACTAAAAAAAAGAAACTTTTTTTTGAGCGCTGAATAATCCATGATCGCGCCAAATACAGGCCCGCTGATTACCACAAGAAAATAACTTGCTGCCAGTGCAACACTCCAAAGAAGATTTCCCAGGCGGTATTCCTGATCGGCATCTCCTACAATAACAGTAGTAAATAACACCGGGAATATAACCGTAATGATGAGCAGAGTATAAGACTGGTTTGCAAAATCGAACATGGCCCATCCGAAAATTTCTTTTTTGGATGCCCGCGGTGTGTCACTTCTAAATCTTTTCATAAAAGCTTTTTTTATCCATGCAGATATAAGGAAAATCAATAAAGAATAAAAAGGTTTTCTCCGGATTATTATTCATTCTCACACTTGTCCACTTGTGCCTATGGTGCCACCAGGCGGCGCAGATATATCCCGTCATCCCGCCTGCCCTCGAACCCTCGGGGGCCTTTACACTACTTGCCATTTATCGAAGCAACTCATCTCAAAACAGGAAAAACCTCACAACGATAAGCCGGGATCTCCAAATGTGGCTATCGGGCTGTGTGATTGCACCGCTTCAGAGCATGTTAAAAATTGAACATCGAAGACCGAATATCGCCCGTAGTGACTCCAGCCCGAAGATTCATTATCTTGCTGAAAATAAATCATCAACAAAAGAATTATTCCCGACAAATGACAAATATTGTACTCATTCCCGGAGATGGAATAGGAAAAGAAATTTCCAGTTCCGTTACAAAAATTATGGATGCAGCAGGTGCCGATATAAATTGGATAGAATGTAAAGCAGGAGAAGAGTCGTACCTGGAAACTGGAAATCCATTACCCGATGAAACAGTTAAAGCTATAGAGAAACACAGAATAGCACTCAAAGGCCCGTTAACCACACCGGTTGGCGCAGGATTTCGTTCGATAAATGTAGCATTAAGGCAAAAATTTAATTTATACAGCAATATCCGCCCTGCCAAATCTTTACCGAATATTGAAAGTCCTTTCAGGTCGGTTGACCTGGTGATTTTCAGGGAGAATACCCAGGGCCTGTATTTTGGAAAAGAGATGTGGATGGACGAAGAAAAAAAGCATGCTGAAAGCATGGCTGTTATTACCAGAGATGCAAGTGAGAGAATTGTTACTGCAGCATTTGAGTATGCCAGGAAACATCATCGCAAGAAAGTTACACTGGTTCATAAAGCCAATATCCTGAAACTCACAACCGGCCTTTTTCTTGAAATCGGACGTGAAATTGCACCTCGTTACCCTGAAATTGAATTTGAAGACCTTATCGTGGATAATATGGCGATGCAAATGGTGATGAGGCCGCAACGGTTCGATATTATTGTTACCACAAACCTGTTTGGCGACATCCTTTCAGACCTTGCTTCCGGCCTTGTTGGAGGGCTTGGTGTGACCGGTGCAGCGAATATTGGTGATGATGCTGCCATCTTTGAAGCTGTTCACGGTTCTGCACCCGATATTGCTGGAAAGGGCCTTGCAAACCCTACCGCACTCCTCTTTTCTGCTCTGATGTTGCTTGAATATCTTGATCAGCCCCGATTGGCTGAAAAAATTCGGTCTGCAGTATATACTGTTCTTCAGGATCATAAAGAAGATTGTACACCGGATGTTGGCGGATCGGGAACTACATTTACATATGCGGATGCAATCTGCAGGCTGTTGAAAGATTGATTTAAAAACTTAAAAGTAGAGGCTTCGGTTTTTAAGAAGACTCAGGATTTACATTAAATCCTGATTGTGCAATGAATAACCACTCAAATGTAATTGTAAAAATTATCATATACTTGATAAAGAGAAGCTCAAAGAATACATTGATAAATGTCCTGATCAACTTAATAGGGAAAGTCAAATAATTTTATTTGTCTATTTTAAAATTACACTTCTTGGTAAACACGGAAATAATGTAAAATTAATTATTACCGCATTAACTTATATTAATTTAGTGATATTAAACCACAAAATATTGATTGCTGAAGATGAATTGATCTTACAGTTAATGTTGCATAATCTGCTAAAGAAAATGGGTTTCACTGGTATTGAAGTGGTTTCTAAAGGGTCTGAAGTGATCGAAATGTGTTCAAAATTTCATTTTGATTTAATTCTCATGGACATCATTCTTGCTGACGACATTGATGGAATTGAAGCATATAGAATTATAAAAAGTCAAAAGCAGGTGCCTGTAATTTATATTACGGGTAATACAGATTATATATACAGAAAGCGCGCAGAAGCGTTAGGATTTGTTGATTATTTGCCAAAACCTGTAACATATAATCAATTAAAAGATATTATTATTCCCCTCTTTTCAAAGTCGTAATAATAAAATTCATGCGAGCTCCTCTCCTACACAGGACGGTAGTACTATTTGGCTTGATTTAAGATCGAATTCAGATTGTAACTTAGTCCGTATTAAAATACAACCTTGGACGAAGCGGATGCAGCATGGAGTCGCCGCTGTAAAATGAGGTTGTTAGAAGGCCAAGCGGGTAAAGAGCAATTCCTTTCGTTGTACCGTCTATCAGCCGCAGGATTACCGGCCTTGGGATATGTATCCGGACAGATTCCTGTTTGGTATCAGGTATGTCAATATCAATGATCATCTGTGGATTTAGTGCATCCCGGAGCAAATTTTCTGAAAGAAATTGGGTGTAAGTAACATCGTTTCTGGTCCAGCCAGAATAACCCCCTAATATTTCCACAAGCCGTATTTGATCAAACTCGATTTGATCGGTTCCGGTGGTGTTATAAAAAGAGTGTGTCACAAGTTCAAGCATTCCATATCCTGATACGTTTCTCCCGCGGTATTCATAAAGGTTCCATCTGAGCAGAATAATTTTGTTATTGTCGGTGGTAAGAACCGGTTCAGCGCCAGCCACCCATCCGGCAAGATTAATATCCGGATATGCCTTGTCTATAATTCCAACTTCAATAGCCGGTACCGATATCGAGAACTCATCAGGCTGTGGAACAGGTGGTGGATAAGGTACCCGCTCACCCAGGTCAGGCCCGGTTTCGGTTACATCAACTACATCTACCCGAACATAATCTACATCTAACGAGTAAACATCAAGCCCCCAATCCATCATGGCAATATGCGCGGTTATGATGTCGCCGGGTTCTGCATAAAAGTTTTTTGTAGTCATACTGATCGTATGCCAGCCGGATGTATCCGGGAGATCAAATTCCATCAGATGGGCATAATAATCGGTTATATGCTGTGTGCGAAGCTGCATATTTAACCTTCGTGGTGCATGGCTTGTTTTTAAACGGGCTTCCATTCTCAGTTCATAACCGGGCTGCGATAATAATTCAACATCCAGAGTATCGGTTGAGGAGGTTTGCATAATTGCCCACCATACATTTTGGCGGTCGTTAGTGGCATCAACAGTAAATCGGGCACGCCCATCTTGCCAGTCGAGTGAACTTTCAGCATAACCGTCGCCGGTAAATGTAATCCAGTCTCCTGTTGGTGAACCTTCGAACTCTTCAATAAACTGAGCCTGTGATGTAAGGGTCAAGAATGGTAATAGGGTAAAGATTATAGTCAGTGAGAAAATGGATTTAGAAAATTTCATGGGTTGAAACAATTGAATTCAATTGATTAAGGAGATTTCATAAAAAATCGCTGATGTATATCTAAGTAGAATAACATTTCATTAAACCACTTGAAAATGAAAACATTACTGATTTGCCTGTTGGGATTCGCATTTCTTTGTTCAACTGCTGTTGAATATGTATCGGCACAGGATGCCGTGGATGTATCGGACGAAGTATTAATTGAGCTTTATGACGGTGCCAGGGTAGCCGATGTTGTGGATGGCCTTGCAACGGTTGGGTACATCGATGTCGGAGTGATGGATCCGATAATGGCCCCTCTCTGGAAAGATGTTCAGTCTATGGCACACAGATTTTCGGGTATAGCAGTAACAGCGCGGTACGGCCCTACGAACAGGCCGAAACATCCGGGCGCCGACCTTACAGATCCTGCCAATTATGATGTGTATCGTCAGTGGCGCGGAATGTGGTACAGTCAGCTTTCAACTGAACCTTTTCAACAGTATATCAAACCGGGAACAGTACTTGTAATTGATAACGAAGGAGTGAATGATGCCGGGTCAACTGGCTCAAAGAATATCATGGAGTGGACAAACCAGGGTATGGTTGGCCTGGTTTCTAAAGGAGGCGTGCGCGATATTGATGAAATTATTCTACAGCGTAATCCTGTATATACAAACTACTTTGACCGGGGGCGCGGTGAACGCATTGGCAGAAATGAAATTCTGGATGTGCAGCGTCCGGTTGTAGTAGGCGGTGTTACGGTCTATCCGGGCGATGTGATTGTAGCAGATGCTGATGGTGTGGTTGTTGTGCCGCGAAGAGTAGCAGTGAGGGTTGGCCAGATCGCTTACCAGGAGCTGGTTGATGATATTGCTGGCCGGCGCGCCCTGTATGAGCAGCTTGGCCTGGAATTTGATGATACCGTAAGGATTCGTGAGGCTCCGGAAGTTTTCTTCAGAAGGCTGGGGCTTCCTGCCGATCCGAATAGGTAGTCATAATTTTTTCAGTGAATTATTTGGATTTTTTATAGAATTTCGCGCTAATATTGGGTGTATATAAAGTAAACTTTTTTAAAGATTACAATTTATATCAACCTTAAACGCGAAGCCTTGATTATTATGATGAAACGAGTTTTAACGCCAGTACTTTTCTTATTTGTTCTTTCAGCATGCAGTGAGCAGGAACCGGAAACCATCAGTTTATTTAATGGTGTAGACTTGACGGGATGGCATATGGATGTTCCGGCATTGGATGACAATCCGGATGAAATTAAACCGTTTCTGGTTCGCGACGGCGTGCTAGTAACACTGGGCAGGCCACTTGGTCATCTCATTACGGACGAAATTTTTGAGAATTACCGACTGGAAATTGATTACCGGTTTCCGGGAGAACCCGGTAATGGTGGTGTTCTTATTCATGCATCCACACCTCGTGCTTTGTATAATATGTTTCCGCAATCCATTGAAGTTCAGATGATGCACGAAAATGCAGGGGATTTCTGGGTTATTGTTGAAGATATCCATGTACCCGATATGGTTGAACGCAGGGGACCAGAAGAAAACTGGGGTATTCGTGAAGGCGAAGCACGCAGAATTCTTAAACTTGTTGATGGGGCAGAAAGTCCGGTTGGTGATTGGAATAATATGGTGGTTGAAGTAATAGAAAACTCAATAAAAGTGTGGGTTAATGGTGTATTTATGAATCATGGCTATGATGCTACTGCGTCAAGAGGACAAATTGCACTTCAGGCTGAAGGAGCCGAGATGGAGTTTCGTAAAGTAGAACTGACACCTATTACAGAATTTACTGAATCCTGATTTTGTATTTGCCACAGAAAGCACAGATTTTCACAGATGTAACTCTGTGTTAATCTGCGTTCTCTGTAGCAAATAATCACAAATCAACACGATAATGAGCCTCAGGTTTACAAAATTAATTGTACCCATTTCATTTACTCTTGCGCTCTCTCAATGCCAGGCCCTTCAGGAAATAGCGCAATAGCTGGTCGCCGCAAATTTTGAAATTCCTGTGTTTTTTATCACGAAAAAGGGCACTTACTTCATTTTTTGAAATGTTGAAACCTGTTGTTTTAAGTATCTGAATGATGTCATCATCTCGCAGATTAAAAGCGACCCTAAGTTTTTTCAGCACCATGTTATTGGTAACCGGCACAATGATAGGTTGTAGTGGATGCTTATCACTTTTCCCTCTTTTGTAGATAATTAGCCCATCAAGAAAATGAGCTGTTATGGTATGTGTAATATCCACTTTTTCCTGGCTTTCAGAATATTCATCAAAAATATATGCTACTTCCTCTCTCGTAGGATTATACCCTCCCAGCTTCAATATTTCGGCGATCTTTGCATCATTTATGTCAAGGATATACCGAAGGCTTTTAATTACATCATCATTTCTCATGTTTTCACCGTCTGTTAATCATACAGGTAATAAATTGGTCTATCGCAGTTATATAATTGGTAAGAAGATAAGAACAATTGGCCATTCAATTCTCAGGCTATTGCATTGAGTAATTTTTATATTTAGCAGAATCTTAAATCCAAGAGGTATTATTTTGATTACTAAGTATAATTTTTTTCTGTTCATCAAATTGGCAGTATGCTTATCTATACTCCAATCAGGTTGTGAAAGGGATCATACAGTTGGTGAATTTCATAAACCGGACATAATGGTTCCAAACTCGATTTCCAGCGATGGAAGTGCTGTTTTTGATGGACCCAATATTTATGTGGAAGATTTTAGCAATGCCCTCCATGCCATTTTTATGATCGCAGGCAATTCACGGTCTTCGGAATATGGCCATGCAAATTACCGGCCTGAGATATACCCGGAAAAAATGAATGAAAGAGCTGAAAAATGGCTGGATTTGATGCACAGTACAGATCGTTTTTTTAATGATGGGGGAATGTTTGTTAACCGATACATGGAAGGTTCGGAGGGATATATTTCTACGGGCGAACTGGATTTATCCATTTATCCTCATCTGGTCTATGCTTATCACATGCACCATCGTGGCGACCGATTCGATGATCCGGTATTGTTTGAGCGTTTATCGCGAGAGACTACATATTATCTCACTATGCCCGGTATCTATCTGCTTTCTTAAAGATTTGAGGATGGAATATTCAGCCATATTGATGGTTCCGTGGATCACCGGAGCATGGCTTACGGCCTTGGCGGCATACATGGCCATGGCTATGCCTGGATTGTATGGAAAAAGCCCGAAGGTGAAGATAATATGGGGCTGATAACAGAAGATGCATTAGAAGCATGGATGGACTACAGTATCGATGATATGCTGCAAACTTACAGATATATTGGCTCTGTATTGGATGATGCCTGGCAAGAGGAAATCTTAACCTACGACTTTGGTGACGGTACTACCTGGAGCCTTGATGCAATCGGGGCCATCATACGCGGGAAAAAAGTTATGTATGATGCCCTTTATATGTTCGGTGATGAAAGCGACAAAGAGCTTGCTCGCCTAACCTTTGAAAGGACAGCAAAACTGTTTGAAACAGTCATTGAACTTATTAAACCGTGGGGGCTCCCCAATCAGATTGAATTTACTCCGGAAGGTGCAGTTGCAGCATCTGTAGAAGTAAATCTCTATGATTGGTATCAGTTTTTGAACCATATTGGAGGAGGGTTTTCTTTTGACCGGGAACGAGAGGGAACATCACAGTTTATCAATCGGTACAGGGAAGACCTGAGGCCGATATTTCCAAAGATCTACGATGAGGCATTGCTTGGTGCCCTTGAATACCATCTGAATGAACAAAACAGGCTCGTAGCTTCTTTAAGCTATGATGATGGTACTGTGCTTGATGAAAGACTCACCGTGTCAACCCTTGGAATGTTTATCACTGTCGCGGGAAACATTTATACTGCCGGTGATGCGTTTGCAAGAGCCGATACCTGGGATTATGTTTCTCAGAAGGCAGCGGATCGCAGCCGGTTTCTATACGACATCAAATTCGATCATATAGAGTTGCTTGAGGGGCTGTTGCAATTTTAAAACCTTATCACCGAACTGATGAAATCTGCAAAATTTTTTTATACAGCCATTATCATTTTACTTTACGGCTGTAACACATATCAAACGTATGAATGGGAAAACGGTAGCTGGATCGATCTTACTCACAGTTTTTCTGATGAAACACTGTACTGGCCCACATCCAGCACCTTTAAAAAGGATACTGTATTTGTTGGAATAACCGAAGGTGGTTTTTACTATGAATCATTTGATATTTGTACGGCAGAACATGGCGGGACACATCTTGATGCTCCGATTCATTTTTTTGAAGGCCGGAAAACCGTTGACCAGATCGGGCTCAACCGGTTAACAGGAAGGGCTGTTGTTATTGATGTGACATCACAGGCAGCGACAGATCGTGATTACCAGATAACAGTTGAAGATATCATAATATGGGAGTCAGAATACGGCAGGATTCCTGAACATTCGATATTACTTTTTTATACAGGAATGGGAGACTATTGGCCTGACCCGCTTCAGTACCTGGGCACGGAAAAAAGAGGTACTGAAGGTGCCGCAGAACTTAGTTTTCCCGGTATCCATCCGGATACAGCCCGCTGGCTCGTTGATAACCGGAAAATTATTGCAACAGGGCTTGATACCCCCAGCCTCGACTATGGGAAATCGAATTTGTTCGAAACCCATGTCATTCTATTTGAACAAAATATTCCCGGTTTTGAGAATGTGGCAAACCTGCACCTTTTGCCTCCCACCGGAGCATTTGTGATCGCACTTCCAATGAAAATTAAAAATGGAAGTGGTGCGCCTCTGAGAATTGTGGCGCATGTTCCGGATATAGCCCCATGACCTGATGTATGGGGTTTTAAAGTGTTAATTTGCAACAATACATAATGAACATGGTCAGCTCTTATTAATGAATCTCAATAAAATGGTTTGATTAAACTATACTCCTGTTTACCTTCTTAACAATAAGATAATTTGGGGGGCATTGAGTTTATCCTGATATTATTATCTTACCATATATTATTTTTCTTGAGAATCATCCGTAGATGAATTATACGTTATTTGATTTTCTACAACTTATTGGTGCACTTGGGATTTTTATTTTCGGGATGAAAGTCTTTAGTGACGGGTTGCAGAAATTTGCCGGAGGCAAGCTTCGCTCAATTCTTAAGGGGATGACGCGAAACCGATTCAGCGGCCTGTTTACCGGCTTTGCCGCCACTACTATTACACAGTCGTCTACTACAACAACGGTACTTATAGTGAGTTTTGTGAATGCGGGGCTTATCACCTTTATTGAATCCACAGGGGTGATAATGGGAGCAAATATCGGCACAACGGTTACTGCATGGATTGTTGCGATTTTTGGGTTCCAGATGAAAATTACTCCGATTGCCATTGCTATGATCGGGATCTTTTTTCCATTTTTATTCTTTGGCAGGGAGAAATTGCGCAATATGGCCGAAGCCATGATCGGTTTTGGTATTCTGTTTATTGGCCTTGAGTTTATAAAAGATGCGGTACCAAATATTCAGGATAATCCGGAGATGTTTGCCGCCCTTGATGCGCTCACTGGCTACGGGTTTGGTTCCATAGTACTGTTTGTGTTTGTTGGTACAATCCTCACCTTATTAACCCAGTCTTCATCGGCAGCCATGGCGATAACCCTGGTTATGCTGTTTCAGGGATGGATCACCTTTCCTATTGCTGCAGCAATGATTCTCGGGGAGAATATTGGAACTACTGTAACAGCAAATATTGCAGCGGTAATTGGTAATGTTCATGCCAAGCGGGCAGCACGTTTCCATTTTGTGTTTAATGTAATCGGGGTGTTGTGGATGATGATGCTTATCAATCCGTTTTTACATGGTATTGACACAGTGATGCAATTTTTCCAACCGGAAGTAGGCTCGATTTTTGAAGAAACGGAGCAGGCACGTGCGGCAGCAACACTTGGATTATCACTTTTTCATACTACATTTAATGTGTTTAACGTACTCCTTCTCTTTGGCTTTGTACCGGCAATTATCCGCCTTGTGGAGCGATTTCAAAAGGACAACGATCCGGAGAACCAGACATTTCGTCTCAAGTATATATCAGGCGGCCTTATGTCATCTCCTGAATTGTCAATCACTCAGGCTTACAAAGAGGTTGAGCTTTTTGGCAAGCTGATAGAAAAAATGCATTACAGCTTTTCCGGGCTGTTTTTCAAGAAACAGAAAAAACAGGAAAAGTTTTTAAAGAAATTAGCTCAGCGAGAGCAGATAACAGATAATATCGAACTGGAAATTTCTGAATATCTGACTAAGGTCTCCAAGGGTAACCTCTCAGAGGAGGCGACCCGGCGTATCCGCTCTCTGCACAGTATTATTAATGATTTGGAGAGGGTTGGCGACCTCTATTTCCAAATGAGTAAAACCTTTGAGAGAATGATGGAACTGGAAGTAGCTTTGCCTAAAGAGGCCATAGTGGAGGTGAGTGATTATCTGGATGTGATTCTGCGGGCTATTAAACTCATGAGAGAAAATATTGCAAACGTGAACGGGAAAAAAATAGATCTGCAGCCTGCAATTGAACTCGAAAATGAAATCAATTCAGTCCGGGATATCATGAAAGATGCACATTATAAGCGGCTTGAACAGGAAATTTATACATCTCAGGCCGGTGTAATTTTTCTGGATTATATCACAAGGCTGGAAAAAATCGGCGACCATATTTTTAACGTTCAGGAGGCGCTTGCAGATAAAAAACTGAAAACCCATTCCGAGATGGTTGTTGGGAGATA
>PWLN01000191.1 GCA_003559375.1 Balneolaceae bacterium
CACTGTACGTTTTTCGCTTTCGAAGTTTTCTTAGGTTCATAGCTTTGTATTTTGTGGTCAAGCTATGTTAGGGATGGACAATCTTACTTACTTCGCATATCTGCAATCGTATATCACAAATCGAAAATCACCCGAACTATATCCTGCTTTCCACCTGCTTCACCACATTCATAAATCCGAAAAAAGAGTTTATTATGCAATTACCTGGAGTGTGAAAAAACTGTACAGGACTTTTTTTTGTTAATTAGATTCAATAGAATGAAATAAAAGCCGTTTATGGTTATATTTTAGCGCCATTATGCAATTAATTTAATTGAAAAGAAATTGAATATTGAAGTCTCAAAATCGTTTAACATCAAAAAAGACATAATTTCATTTATAGCAGATTATAAGGAGAAACTGACTGAACTGTTTAATGAGAGAAATGATGAGGATCAACTGCTCACGAACAGGGGTCTGCCGCCCTATATCTTAAGAGAGGTATTGGAATGTAATCCCCTCTCAACCTTTATCCCTGCCGAATATAATGGTCGGGGTGCTGTAACAAGTGAAGCTCTTTCTATGTTGGAGGCTTCTTCGTATCAATCTCTTCCACTCTCTTTGATGATGGGTATAAATGGAGCCCTGTTTTTACAGCCGCTGGCGAATTATGGATCTGAAGAGGCCAAGAGAAATGTATTTGAACAATTCATCAAAAAGAAAAATATGGGTGGGTTAATGATAACTGAACCCGATTATGGTTCCGATGCATTAAAAATGCAAACAGGTTTTTCTTATTCAGAATCAACAAATACATATAAAATTTCAGGCCTGAAGCACTGGGCTGGATTAACCGGATGGGCCGATTTTTGGCTAATTACCGCGAGAGGATTCGATGATAAAGGTGATCTGGGCCGGGATATTGGTTTCTTTATTCATGATAGCTCAAAAGGAGGTATTGATGTAATTGAGTATTACAAAAATCTCGGTTTGTATATGCTGCCTTATGGAAGAAATAAAATTGAGATTGAAGTTCCTGCAGAATATCGACTGGAGCCTACAACCACCGGAGTAACCATGATGCTAGATATCCTGCACAGAAGCAGGCTTCAATTTCCAGGAATGAGTACAGGCCATCTAAGACGCATGCTTGATGAAGCTATTCTGCATTGCAAAGATCGAATTGTTGGCGGCGTGAACCTCTTTAAATATGACCAGGTAAGGGAAAGGCTGGCGCGGTTACAATCTTATTTTACCGTAAGCTCTGCGATGAGCTATTTTACGAGTGTCAATGTCCCGCTAACTGCGGATACATCCCGTATGGACGTTGCAGCCAATTCCATTAAAAGTGTTGTGACCGACTATATGCACGAAGCCTCACAATCGTTACTGCAGCTGGTTGGAGCGAAAGGATACAGGTTAGACCATATTGCAGGAAGGTCTATGGTAGATAGCAGGCCTTTCCAGATATTTGAAGGATCCAATGATATTCTTTATCAGCAAATCAGTGAATCAGTTTTGAAAATGATGAGGAAATCCAAAGAGACAAATTTATATAACTTTCTAAAAAATTATAATCTTACGGAAAATGCTGTCGGCTATTTTAAAGAATTGCTGAACTTTGAATTAGATACTAAAATGAAACAAAGACAGCTTGTTGAACTCGGAAAAGCATTGGGAAGCATTGTATCTATGGAGATGACGATTCGTCTTGGTGAAAAAGGATTTAATAGCGATATGATTTTGAACAGCCTGAAGGTGATACGTTCTGAAATCACATCTTCATTATCAACATTCTCAAGCAACGAAAGTCCGGATGTAATTGATGAATATGAGGATGGAAGCTCCTGGATACAATTTATAAGAGCCTAATTTTAATTTATTTTCGTGAAACATATTGTTGTATTAACCGGTGCCGGAATAAGTGCTGACAGTGGACTATCTACTTTCAGAGATTCAGGGGGGTTATGGGAAGGTTACGATATCGAAGAAGTTGCTTCTATTTACGGCTGGCATAAAGACAAAGAAAAAGTGCTGAACTTTTATAATATGCGCAGAAAACAGGCCGCTGATGCCAGTCCTAATGCTGCACACCAGGCACTTGTAAACCTTGAGGAAAAGTTCGATGTATCCATTGTTACTCAGAATGTTGATGATTTGCACGAAAAAGCGGGCTCTTCTAAAGTGCTTCATCTGCATGGAATGCTTCGGCAGGCAAGAAGTGAACTGGATGAAAATCTGATTATCGAGATTGGATCTGCACCGATTAAGCTGGGAGACAAGGCCCCTGACGGATCTCAACTTCGCCCAAATATTGTATGGTTTGGTGAAGCAGTCCCAATGATTGAAAAAGCCTACGATCTGGTAACAGATGCCGACATATTTATTGTTGTAGGCACCTCTTTGGCTGTTTACCCCGCTGCCGGCTTGGTAAACTTTGTTGCTGACGAAGTACCCAAATATCTGGTCGATCCATCAGTACCGGATGCTTACCTTGATGAAAACTGGCATCATATAAAAAAAAGGGCTGCAGAAGGCCTTCCAGATTTAGTTGAAGAGCTGCTCTCTGAGGAATAAATGAACAAAAAGAAAGCTACGGAAAAAGAAAAAGAGGCCATCGAAAAGTATCTCTTTCAATTTTTAAGTATTGGAAAATCTTTTCCTTTGCTGCCAGGCATCACAAACGATGAATCGTTGGCGGGCCTAATGGGTATTGATACCGAAGAATATCTTTCACTGAAAAACAGCTTTCGTGAAAATGCGAATAAAGCAGCACTCGAGTTATTGAAAGAAGATGAAGTAACCGATTGGCTGAATCAGCTTCCATTCGGTAACGATGAAACCATTGTGGCATTCGGTGACTCTTCAACCGATGATTTGCAGGGATGGTTTGAAATTTTTAAATACATACTCGAAATTAGCGTTCCTGAAGCGGACTTTAAATTTATCAATTCAGGCGTCTCAAATAATACAACAGCAGATGCCCTGAGAAGAATGAGCAGAGACGTACTGTTATACGATCCCGACTGGGTTATTATTGGCCTCGGTACATTTGATACTCAGCGACTTTCTTTTTCACCCGGCAGAACCTTGATTTCTTTATCAGAAACCTGGGAAAATCTGACTACCATTGATGATGCAATAGCAACAGTAACACACAATCCACCGGTTTGGATAACACCGGTACCCGTGATACCCGGATTGCTTGAAGAAATGGAATTGTTTGAGTTTACAATCGATGAAAGAGACCTTGCAGGGGTCAGGGACATCATAACCGGTAAACGAGGCTATATTGTTGATCCGCTTGGAAGACGAATGGGTTACCCTCCTGAAGCCTGGTACTACCTTAGTGACGGCCTCAATCCATCCCTATCTGGACATGTAAATACAGTAAGGGAGTTACTCAAATCTTTGGCTACAGCGAAAGTACAGGAATAAAATCAAATCTTATGTTGGAATTCAGAATGATTTTCTGAGTGACAAAACCTGAAGTACAGGTTCTGCTTCAAGTGAGAGTGCGTTTCCAGTCAAATCTTTATAATGAAGTATCTGTGGTTTGATGAGATTGAGCTGAAGATTTTGGTGTTGCAACGTGAAGAGGGAGTCATTACTTAAAAAGTTGCCCGCTTGAGATTCAGTTGTTCTTCCTGCAAGTATCATACTGTCAAAGATACCAAAACCGAAGCCAATCCAGGCGCCATATCCAATTCCGTTTCTCATTCCATCAAGAAAATTGTTACTGCCAATCAATGCAGCTGCTGATCCTACAACACCACCAACACCTGCACCGTAAATAGTGTCCAGTAAAATGATAAAGCTCGAATTATTCGACCTGTTAAAAAAACCGTTAATAAGAAGATCTTCACCTGGTGTGGCCGTGGTTAAATCATAAACGGCAATACCGGCCCCGCCTAAAATACCAAAGCCAGCCCAGACTTCAATATTCGAAAAACTCGACCGATCTTTAATAAACATCGTGGCAGTTCCAAGTCCAACACCGGTAAGGCCACCATAAATTGCATTATTTCCAATGATCTTTACAGTTTGAGCATTAGAGTATTGGGGCATGTTAAGCTGTATGAAGCCAATTAAGAGAATAATAACACCGAGTTTTTTCATAATTCTATTTGTATTAATTGAGAAGGCAGAAAACACATGAACAAAAATGTAACCATTACGTGGTTTCTAAGAAGAATTACTTTTTTAAGGTATTGGTTCCCGAGAAGTTATGTGAATTTGGATATTTAAATTTTTACAATCAATTTGATGTCAAAATGAATAAAAGTAATTTTAGCTATATTTTTCAACAAACTTGCCAAACTTCAACCATCAAAAAGATTTTCTGAGTGAAATGAGATTAATCGCAGGCTCAACCTCAACAGAAAGTCTCTCTCCGCTTAAATTTCTATAAGCAATAAGATCGGGTTCCAGAAAACGGATACTCAGATCTTCATTAGCAATTTTGAACAGTGAGTCACGATTTATCAGCTCAGATAAAAAATCCCGATTTCGCTCAGCTATTGCAAAAGTATCGACCAGCCCAAAGCCAAATCCCGCCCATGCACCTGCACTTGCTCCATACTGGACGCCTTTTACAAATGAATTATTTCCTATCAGCGCGAAGGCTGAACCCACTGCTGCCCCTAATGCTGCACCATACATGGTATCCATGAGGATGATAATTGATGAATTTCTACCATCGTTAAAAACTCCTGAAATAAAGAATTGCTGACCCTGCGGCAGGGTTGCTGTGTCATAAATAGCCAATCCTGTTCCGGCAAGAATACCGGCTCCAAGTCCGATTTGAAAGGTTCTGAGGTTACTGTCGTTTTGTAATCCCATGGTAGCTATTCCAAGAGAAGCACCCAAAATTGCTCCGTTTAACAAATTGCCTCCAATCAATTCAGCACCCTGGGCATGAATGTTCCCGGTAAAGTGAATATTCAGGATAAAAATGATGATAAGTGATATAAAATTTTTTTTCATGGATAATCGAACTGAAGTTAAACTGAGCTATTATAGTTCATTATATTGAACTGCTATAAATAAGTTTCTAACCAGGATTATTTAAAGCAACCGGCAGAATTTTGCCATTAAATAATTTATGGCCATTTAATGCAAAATCAGCAATAAACTTTCCCATTTCCACTGAAGTTACAGGGGCTTTAAATCCGGGAAAAGCGAGTGCCAGCATTTCGGTTTGTACTGCTCCAAGGCAAAGGCAGTTAACGAAGATGTCATCCGCAGCGAATTCAACAGCCATACATTCTGTCAGCACAGACAGAGCTCCTTTTGATGAACTGTAAGCACTCAAGCCGGGAAATTTATCGCTGCCCTGGAAGCCGCCCATACTGCTGATGTGCAAAATATGGCTGCCTTTGTTCAGGAATGTGTACAAAATCCTGTTAAGCCGAACCGGTGCAATGAGATTTACCGCAAGCTGATTTTCCCAGTCTGCATCGGTTAAATCAGAAAATGGTTTGTTGATCAGTAAGCCGGCGTTATGGATAATTGCATCAAGCCGGATTCGGTTTTTTTCCAAATCTTTTTGAATGATTGAAAGTGCATCAGGATTTGTGATGTCGGCAGTAATTGTATGTATATGTCGATATGTAGTTGCAAGATGCCTAAGTTTTTCCGCTGACCTGGATATGGCTATAATCTTGCATCCATCCTCTGATAGAATTCTTGCTGTTTCAAAACCTATTCCCTTGCTTGCTCCTGTGATCAGTATTTGCTTCTGCATGATTTAAAATGAATATCAAATTAATATCATAATGATAACACTTTTCAATGTAAAACATTCACTGGCTCCTTAACCCATATTCCTGATCCATATTTCAAATAAAATGGTATAAGTTGATTGTAATGATTGATTGATATTGCTATAGATAGAATATTTATGATTGCATTTATTCCATTTAAATGTAAATTTTACAATTAGTTAAAATATTGAAAAATCACCTGCTAAAATCATTTTGCGTTCAGAATCAGGAAATTTTTCTATTGAATATCTGAGCATGGTTCTGGGCATAACAGAATAGTGCGTTTTAAGAAAGGAAAGCAGTGCAGTTCTGTCTTTTTTCCCTGTCTCTCTGAGCATCCAGCCAACAGCTTTATGAATCAGATCTTCCTGATCTTTTAGCAAAAGTTCTGCAATCTGAAATGTGTCTTGCAAAAATCCCTTGCTGATAAAAAAGCTTGTTGCAATGATCGATATTCTACGTTTCCACAAATTATCAGATTTGGCAAATTTATATAACACTGATTTATCCTTATCAATCAGATAATGGCCGGCTATATAACCTGCTGAAGAATCCACAAGATCCCAATTGTTAACAGCATCAAGATTATCCATGTAAAATCTGTAGATTATCTCCTTGTTATCAGTATCTGATTTCTTGTATTTATATACCAGAATAAAGATTGCCGTTAAACGGACTTCGTGGTATGCAGAAGCAAGAAGATGTTTTACTTCTTCCAGGGGGATATCCCGATACTTTTTGGCAATTTTTCGCTGCTCAGGTACACGAATCCCCAGAAAAATATCACCTTCACCATATTCACCCATACCGGTTTTGAAAAACCTGGAACTGTGTTCAGCGATAGTATCATCAGTTAAATCATGTAATTCTTTTTCAACTTTATTTAATGATTTCATCCATGTAAAAATTCATTTTAATTTAACATAATATCAATAATATTAATATGATCACTATTTAAGTTTCAATGGAAATTATCATGAGTTTATGGAAATTGTAGAATTTCTTCAAACAACACTTGCCTATCTGCTAATTACCATAGCCGGAATATTTGTCATTGTAAATCCTTTAACCACTGCCTTTGTTTTCATGTCGCTTACGACAAGCATGGATGAAAAACAGAGGATCGACACCGCACTGAAATCTACTAAAGTGGTATTATTTTATTTGGCATCGCAATGGCAGATCACGGATTAATGTAGGATACCGTTTTATTTTACGATTATGTAAGGATATAAGCTTTTGCTATTTCATGATATTTCTGAATTTGCTGATCCTGCCATTTTTTATCTTTGCCAGTCTCTTCAGCCATCAGTTTTGCGACTTCAGGTGCCATATCCACACTGGCTTTGGCATCAAGCAGCAATGCACGTGTTCTTCTTGATAAGATATCTTCAACTGTGATTGCCATTTCTTCACGAACAGCCCAGATAACCTCTGCTTTTAAGTAGGGAAGCCGTTCATGAAGCGGCTGGCCAAGTTCCGGCCTTTCTTCGATAATTTTTAGAATTTCAGGCTTGTCTGATCCATATTGGTGCAGCGGGCCATCCATATCAACATTTTTCAGCCAGCCGTGAATGCGAAGGTTTTCAGTAATACATTCCCTTATGTTCAGCCCGGCAACAGTGGCAGCCTGATCAATTGTATCCTGTGCCATTTTGCGATAAGTAGTCCATTTACCACCAGTAATTGTAATCAATCCGGAGTCTGAGATAATCAGTACATGGTCTCTGGAGAGTGCTGCAGTGCTTTTTGCATCGCCTGCTTTTACAAGTGGCCTCAAACCTGCAAAAACACTTCTGACATCTTTACGTTTTGGGTTTCCGGTAAGATATTTTGAAGCATGTTTCAGGATAAATTCAATTTCTTCTTCGAGGGCTATAGGTTCCAGTGATGCTTTTTCAACGGGTGTATCTGTGGTACCTACTACAATTTTACCATTCCATGGTACGGCAAATAGTACCCTGCCGTCGTCTGTATGTGGCACCATAATAGCCGAGTTTCCGGGTGAAAATTCCCTGTCAATAACCAGATGCACCCCCTGGCTTAGAGCAATAATATTGCTGGCGTCAGGTTTATCCATTTTTAATACATCATCTGTGAAAATACCGGTAGCATTGATTACAGCTCTTGCATTAAATGTATACTCTTTACCGCTAAGCTGGTCTGTAGCCTTGACCCCGTCAACCATATCATTATTTTTCATCAGCTCGGTTACTTTCATGTAATTAAGCAATGATCCGCCGTGGTCGGCTGCGGTTTGAACAAGGTTTATTGCCAGGCGGGAGTCATCAAATTGTCCGTCATAATAGATCACTCCACCGCGAAGGCCATTTTGTTCAATGGTTGGCAGAAGTTCAATCGTTTTCTTAAGCGATAGGTGTTTGGACGGCCCCAAACCCAGCTTACCGGCCAGTATATCATAGACTTTCATTCCCACACCATAAAACGGTCCTTCCCACCAGTCATAATTCGGAACGATGAAAGACTGATTTCTTACAAGATGAGGTGCATTCTGAATCAGTAAACCCCTTTCTCTGAGTGCTTCAAGTACAAGTGAAACATTGCCCTGCTGGAGATAACGTACCCCGCCATGTACCAGTTTTGTAGAGCGGCTTGATGTTCCTTTTGAAAAATCATGTTGTTCCAAAAGCAGTGTGGAATACCCTCTTGATGCTGAATCTACAGCAGCACCAAGGCCAGTAGCTCCGCCACCTATGATGATGATATCAAAATATCCTCTTTTATTGACGCAATGTTGTAAAATTTCTGCTCTGTTTAATGCCATATTCTTAGAGATTGTAATTCAAATCAAAATTACTGACTGTTATTTCCTGACCAAGCTTTAATTGCTTTTAGTGCCCTGTTCCAACCCTTTATCAATTTAAAGGCCTCATCATCATTCATGGTTGGGTTGAAACGGTGATCCTCTTTCCATTGCTGATTGATTTCGTCATGATCTTTCCAGTAGCCCACAGCCAATCCAGCGAGATATGCCGCACCTAATGCAGTAGTTTCAAGGATTTTTGGACGTATCACAGGTGCCTGCAGAAGATCTGCTTGAAATTGCATAAGCAAGTTGTTTGCAGTAGCGCCGCCATCAACTCTTAGTTCTTTGATTTCAATTCCGGAGTCAGCTTCCATAGAGTTCAGGACATCCAAAGCCTGATAAGCGATTCCTTCGAGTGCTGCCCTGGCAATATGTCCTGCATTAGAACCTCGTGTTAGCCCCACGATAGTTCCTCGTGCATGTTGATCCCAATGAGGTGCTCCCAAACCGGCGAAGGCAGGTACAAGGTAAACACCATCGTTATCGGACACAGAAGAGGCTAGTTTTTCAATATCGGCCGATTTACGGATCAGGCCAAGCTCATCACGCAGCCATTGAACTACGGCGCCGGCTATAAAAATACTGCCTTCCAGAGCGTAGGTAACTTTTCCGTCAACCTGCCAGCCGATGGTAGTAAGCAGGTTGTTTTTTGATTCAATAGGCTGTTCACCAGTATTCATAACCATGAAACAACCTGTACCATAGGTATTTTTCACCATTCCGCTCTCAATACATCTCTGGCCAAACAATGCAGCCTGCTGATCTCCTGCAATACCTGCAATTGGGACTTTCGAGGCAAAAATGGTTGTTTTTGTATGCCCGTAAACTTCACTTGATGATTTTACCTCAGGCAGCAGGCTTTCAGGTATATTAAATAATTCGAGCAGCTCTTTATCCCATTCAAGAGTATGAATATTGTAAATCATGGTTCTTGAGGCGTTAGTCACATCGGTAACGTGTACTTCACCTCTTGTAAAATTCCAGATAAGCCAGGTATCCATAGTGCCAAATGCAAGCTCACCGCGTTCAGCTCTTTCACGTACTCCCTCCACATGATCAAGAATCCACTTAATTTTGGTGCCAGAGAAATAAGAATCGAGAAGCAGGCCGGTTTTAGCCCTGATCATCGTACTAATTTTTCCATCTTTTTTTAGCTTATCGCAGTAGTCAGACGTTCGTCGATCTTGCCAAACTATTGCATTGTAAACCGGTTTTCCGGTTTTCCTGTCCCAGATCAGAGTGGTTTCCCTCTGGTTGGTAATTCCAATGGCAGCAATATTGTTGCCATTAAGGCCTGCCCCTGTAATGGCTTCAGCAGCAACTCCGGCTTGTGTGCTCCAGATTTCATTTCCGTCATGCTCCACCCATCCGGCTTGAGGATAAATTTGTTTAAATTCTTTTTGGGCAGTGCCAATAATATCGCCTTTGCTGTTGAAGACAATGGCTCTTGAACTTGTAGTTCCCTGGTCGAGTGCTAAAATATATTTATCGGGCATGTCAGGTAGATTAGATTCTTGTTTGGTTGTCTATACAACCTGTTTATAATATGCATATCACTGAGTACATTGTCAATAAAATTGCTCAACTTTCATGAAAAATCAACAGGTTAATTCGATTATTTACCAAAAAATCATGTTATGGCTCGAACATTCTATTCCCAATCTTTTTCAGTCAGATTTAGCGGCAAATTTTGTATTCCATTATCAGGGTTATAGGGTACTGTTTGTGTTGAAAAATTAATCCTGTCGCTTCTGTATATATCTTCGGAATACTGAAAGATTGAACCTTCTGTTGTTTTAATTAACCGTTTAATAAGCAATAGTGGTGTACCCAGTTCCACTTCAAGCCATAAATGCTCTTCCCGTGCGGCGCTTACAGCTTCAATACGCTGGAGTGCATTACCAAGCCTGGTGTTGGTATGATTGTACAGCAGTTCAAAAATTGAATTTTGCTCCAAATCCATATCATAAATTGGTTTGAAGAGATCATAATTAAAGTATGATCGTTCAATAATTAATGGCTGATTATCTCCAAAACGTAATCTTACAATACGCACCACATACTGGCCATACTTAAGCTGCAGCAGGTGGCTGATATTGGCACTGGGTGCCATAATTTCTTTATTAATGATTTTTGCTGAGGGCTTGAGGTTATGCTGTTTCATCAGCTCGGTAAATCCGATAAGCCTATCCGGGTCCTGCTCAATTTTTTTATAGGTAACAAATGTACCTGTTCCCTGTTTGCGCACCAGATATCCCTGCTGGAATAGCAGTTTAACAGCCTCCCTGATAGTGCCACGGCTAACATTGTAAATCTTGACAAGTTCGTTGTCACTTGGGAAAAGTTGATTCTCCTGGTACTTATCCTTTCGGATATCGTTCAGTAGCTCTTCATAAATTTTATAATATTTTGGCAGTGGCTGATCCAATGGAGATTCATATATTAGTAATTATTATTAATCTAAATAACAAGAGATTAACTTGCAAAAAAGCACAGATTCTGACGTTTTTTTCAGATACAGACAGATCCAGGCAATATATTGCGGGTTTAAAAAATCATTTTATGAAAATGTATCAGGTTTCATTAAAATTGAAGGTTTCATCTATGCAGAGAATCATGTTTATAATTTATTGACTATACCTTAACTATGAATAAGAAATGCTGAACATTCAAAAAAATCTCACTAACACATTTTATGCACTTCTTGCACTTCCCGCCACTGCAATGGGGCTTGGGCTTTCCATACAGATTGCAGCCCTTAGCTGGCTGCTGACTTATCAATACGGTTTGTCTATCAGTGATATTGGTTTGGTATGGGCTACCGGGCCTATTGCAGGGATCCTGGGACAGGTCATAATTGGTATCATCAGCGACAATGTTTGGGTAATGAATGGCAGGAGAAGGGTGTTTATCCTGGTGGGTGGCGTATTGGCTTCCCTGATGCTTTTGGCTCTCCCGAATATTGGAATCATACAGGCTGGCCTCGGAATTGAAGCCATATTGGGCATTGCCATTGTTATCTCAATGGTGTTGGATTTATCTATCAATGTATCATTTAATCCAACACGCTCTGTTATTGCGGATGTGACACCTGAAGGGCGGGCACGTACCAAAGGCTACACCTGGATGCAGACCATTTCCGGAAGCTTTGGGGTATTGTCTTATTTTGTGGGTGCTACGATGGGCAATATCTTCCTGATTTACAGCGGAGCTGTAGTCGTCTTTCTTTTTTCAGTGCTGCCACCGTTTTTTATCAAAGAACCGAAATATCTCGGACGCTATGGTGAAGATGAAGAGGAGATCAGCAAGTCTATCGCTGACTCAGGAGTGGATCCCCTGCCTCATAAATATGCATCTTTTGCCGAAGTTTTCATGAATATACGCCCACTTTGGGGGTTTTTGATGTATGGAATTTATGCTATTATCAAACGGCTGAGTGACTTTCAATTTCCCGGTTACTATTTTGAAATCTTTGCGCTCATCATCACCATTTTACTTGTAGTTCACGCTCTTATTCAAAAAGAAGATGGTAAATCCAGAGAGGAAGCAGGAAAAATCGGTTTTCAGAAAGTGCTGGCTGCCCACTCTTTTTCCTGGATTGGTGTGCAGAGCATGTTTATCTACTTTTTCGCTTTTGTGGAATTTCAAATTCCTGAATTATCCGGAGACGAGATTGGCACGGTTGTGAATTGGAGCTTTTTCTCGCTGAATTTGATAGCTGCAATTATTCCGGTTCTATTACTTGAGCCTTTGGCAAACCGCTACGGCCGGGTTCGGACCCATGCATGGTCGCTCGTTATCATGGCAGCCGGATATGCAGCCATTGTTTTTATGGGGAACAATCCCAGCGTGATCTATATCCTGATGATGGTGGTTGGGATTGGTTGGGCTTCAATCATAAGCCTGCCTTTTGCCATTATGAGCCAGAAAGTTGCGCAGAATCAAATGGGGCTCTATATGGGGCTGTTCAACCTGTCGGTCGTTTTGCCTCAGCTGGTTTCCAGCTTTGGTATTGGTGAAGTAGTACAGGATGTACCCAATAAGTCGATCCTGCTTATTATCTGTTCCGCAACCGTTGCATTATCCGCCATTAGCTGGTTCATGGTTCGCGAACCAAAAGATGAAATGACGGAAAATCCTGTGCTGCTGGATGCAGAAATAGAAGGAAAATCCGGTGATTAGTGACGAAGTATTAAGTATAAAGTATCAGGAATAAGCCCTTAATTATATATAACGGATTAAAAATGGTATCTCACAAAGCCTTCGATAGCTTCATACTCTGCCAAACCGAGGTCATCATACATTTTTGCGGTACCACGGTTCCGATCTTCTGAACGCTGCCAGAATTCCCGTGCATCAGAACCAGGGAAAAGCGGGCGGTCTTTTTGAGATTGATGTTTGAAAATTGCCCTGCGTTTTCGTTTCAATTCTTCAGGACTCAATGGTACGGCCATTTCAATTTCATTTACATCCCATTCCTGCCAGGCACCGCGATAGAGCCATACCCAGCAATCCTTTGCCCAGTCATCATTTTTAACAATTTCCAGTGCTCCAAAAATGGCATTCAAACATACTCTGTGTGTTCCATGAGGGTCGGATAAGTCTCCCGCCGCGTACACCTGATGAGGCTTGATTTTGCGTAGCAGGTCAACTGTAATCTGAATATCTTCATCCGAAATCGGATTTTTCTTTACCCGGCCTGTTTCATAGAAAGGCATTTCCATAAAATGCATATTCTCATCCGGAACACCGCAATATCGCCCGCCTGCTTTGGCTTCACCACGGCGGATCAAGCCCTTGATTTGCTTTACTTCAGGCGCATCTACCTGGCCGGGTTGTTTGTTCTTTAAAAATTCATTCACTTTCCGGAAGAGTTTCTCAGCCTTCTGTTCTTTCATGCCAAAGGCTTCTGAATAATCGAGTACAAAGTCGGCAAAACGCACCACATCATCATCAAAAACAGCTATATTCCCGGAGGTCTGATAGGCGATGTGCACTTCATGGCCATGATCGGCCAGACGAATCAGGGTGCCACCCATCGATATAACATCGTCATCAGGATGCGGGCTGAAAATAATGACCCGTTTTGGATATGGGGATTTTCGCTCGGGCCGGTGTGTGTCATCAGCATTTGGCTTTCCGCCAGGCCAGCCTGTGATGGTATGTTGTAATTCATTAAATACCCTGATGTTGATATTATAAGCCGGGCCATGTTTGGTAATGAGGTCGGCCATCCCGTTCTCATTATAATTTTCATCTGTAAGTTTCAGAATAGGCTTGTCAACTTTTTGACACAACCAAACAACAGCCTTGCGCACCAGGCGGGCGTCAGACCAGTCACAAGTGGTAAGCAGCCAGGGTGTATTTATTCTCATCAGTTTTTCTGAAGCTGCCTCATCAAGAATGATAGTGGTATCCGGATGGTTTTGCAGATAGGTAGCAGGAATACTTTCTTTTATTTCGCCTTCTACTGTTTCGCGAATAATCCGGGCTTTACCTTCACCCCATGCCACCAGGAATATACGCTTTGCACTCATGATAGTGCCAACGCCCATAGTTATAGCCCGGCGTGGTACATATTCTTCACCAAAGAAATCGCTTGCAGCATCCTGCCGCGTAATTTTATCAAGAGTGATTAATCGGGTAAGAGAGTCAGGGCGTGATCCCGGTTCATTAAATCCAATATGGCCGGTTCTTCCAATACCAAGGATCTGAATATCAATTCCACCGGCTTTAATAATTTTTTCCTCATAATCATCGCAAAAACCCTGAATATCGTCTTCTTCAATAGAGCCATCCGGAATATGAACCTGGTTTTTCGGGATGTCGATATGATCAAACAGGTGCTCATGCATAAAGCGAACATAACTCTGAAGAGAATTTGGATTGATCGGGTAGTATTCATCCAGGTTAAATGTAATTACATTTTTAAAACTCAGGCCTTCTTCGTTATGCAGGCGAACCAGCTCTTCATAAACTCCAACCGGGGTAGAGCCGGTTGCAAGGCCAAGAACAGCCTTAGCACCTTTTTTTGCTTTTTCTCTGATCAGTAAAGCGATTTCATGAGCAATAGCTTCAGCTGCATCCGAGCTGTTTTCATAAATAATGGTAGGGATTTTTTCGTAGTAAGTTAATCTCTTGTCTATAGACGCGGTTTTGTGTTTAATAGTCTCCATACTTTTTAGATAGCTTCAGGTTAACACCGGATTATTTTCAAATATAATGATATTTGCTTTCACTACGGATTGGAATCGGTTCCAAAATTGATTTTTGCTTTCATTATGTTTGTTTTTATTGATTTAATGAGGATTTTATATTGTATAAATAAACATTTTGAATCGTGGCATAATGAAATGCAGGAAAAGCAAATTATCTAAATCAATACCAAAATTTATTTGAATGAAACAGGAGGAAATTGTTGCAGGGATTGATTTAGGGGGGACATTTACCAAATTTGGGCTAGTTAACCGTTTTGGAGAACTTATTGCATTTAAAGCAATTCCAACGGATAAAAAACTGCATTATGAACTGTTTTTGAAAAAAGTTGCCGGAGAAATTGAACAAATGATACAATCTGAGGGTAATTTATATTCTCTTTCATGTATCAGTATCGGTGCTCCCACGGGTAGCCAGTTTGAAGGCACAATTGATAGCCCCTCAAACCTGAATTGGCCCAAAAAACTGCCGGTTGCCGATATCCTTAAAAATCTCTTTAACCTTCCGGCGGTTGTTGTGAATGACGCGAATGCGGCAGCAGTTGGAGAGATGCTATTTGGAGTTGCAAGAGGTAAGAAAAATTTTATGGTGGTAACTCTGGGTACAGGCCTGGGTTGTGGTGTTGTAATCGATGGTAAATTATTGCTGGGCAGAAATGGCCATGCGGGCGAACTGGGCCATGTAAGAGCTATTGAAAGCGGCAGATTGTGTGGCTGCGGGCGATATGGATGTCTTGAAACCTACGCTTCTGCAACCGGAATTGTCAGAACAGTACTCGAGATGGAGCCCATGAAAAAGTCAGATTCATTACTTTCCTGTTACGATGCAGGTACGCTTTCTGCTAAAATCATTACAAAGGCGGCCTTAAGTGGTGATAAAGTTGCAATTGAAGCATTCGATTTTACAGGAAAAATACTTGGGGCTGCCCTATCAGATGCCGTAGCTTTACTAAACCCGGAACTTATTATCCTTACAGGCGGCCTGGCCAAATCAGGCGACCTTATTCTCCAGCCAACCAACCATTACCTGAAAAAAAACCTCCTGAATATCTACCATGATACGGTTGAAGTAAAATTGTCTGAGATCAGTACAAAAAACACAGCTATTCTTGGACTTGCAGCCACCGCATGGCTTCACCTTGAAGAGTTAAACAGGGTAACAGTCTGAAAGACATTGTATATTATCAGAAACGGAAAATTTCTTCTCTTTAATCAACAAGGTTATGAAAGTTCAGCTGCATTATGCCATTCTAATTCCAATATTAACTCTAACTCCGTTTTTCACCTCATGTGATGTACAGGACAGAGAAATTTCGGTTAATGGAAACGAATTGATGATTTCAGTATCAGCCATTGAAATTGACTGGGAATTGATATCAAATTTTGAGCCCGATAATAAGTTTAGCGCCAACATCACTTTAAATAATACCGGATCTGCGGCTTTCGAACCTTCGGGATGGGCGCTTTATTTTAATTCTATTCGACCTATCGATCTCGATAGCTTTTCTCCATGGTTCAATGCTACTCATATAAACGGGGACTTCTTTAAAATAGAACCAACGGGAGAATTTCAACCCATTGCACCTGGTGAAGAACGGGTAATTCCATATAAAGCGATGTTTCATGCCATCAAATTCTCGGATGCTCCTCAGGGTTTTTATTTTGTTTTTGATGATGGGCGTATTGAAACTGTGGAGGCTGTAAATATTGCTCCATTTATAACTGATGAGCAGGTTAACAGGTCGCAAACTGACAACGTGCCTGTAGCGGATGCTGAATTTACATTTAACAGAAATGAAAAATTATCGTTGCTAAATCCTGATAATGTTGGCAGGGTTATACCAACACCTGTCCGAATAACCCCCGGTGATGGAGTTTTCCAGCTGCAGCAGGGAGTGAATATCTACTATAATGTTCTGTTTGCGAATGAAGCTGATTTCCTGGCAACGAGGCTACTTGGGCAATTCAGGATACCTTCATCATTGGTTATGCAGGCAGAGGATAGTGATGGTGCAGGCATTTACCTCAATCTTGAACCGGAAGCAGATTTTAGTAGTGAAGAATACCGCCTTGTGATAACCCCCGATGAAATTACAATTCATTCTTCGGGTGCAGCAGGTATCTTTTATGGAATTCAAAGTCTGTTGGCCTTGATCAGTAACAGGGATGGCGGCGAATTTCTGTTACCGGTAATGACTATTGAAGACTCACCCGCTTTTGCATATCGTGGTATGCACCTTGATGTGTCGCGAAATTTTTTGTCGGTAGATGATGTAAAATTGTTACTGGACATCATGGCAACATACAAGTTAAACAAATTTCACTTTCACCTTACCGATGATGAAGGTTGGCGACTTGAAATTCAGGCTTTACCCGAGCTTACTGCGATTGGCGGAAGGCGCGGACATACCGAAAGGGAGGAATATTATTTGATTCCGTCTTATGGTTCGGGCCCCGATCCAACACCGGGCAGTTCATTCGGCAGTGGATGGTATACTCGCGGTGAGTATATGGAGATTCTGCAATATGCCAATGATCGCCATATCGAAGTGATTCCCGAAATTGATGTACCGGGGCATGCGCGTGCTGCAATTGTGGCTATGAAAGCAAGGGCAGAAAGACTAAAAGCTGCCGGTGATGATGCAGGTGCAAATTATTATCGGCTTGATGAGGAAGGCGATCATTCTGTTTACCGGTCAATCCAGAACTTTAATGATAATGTGATCAATGTTTGCCAGGAATCCACATATCGGTTTATGGAACTTGTGATAGATGAACTCGTGGCAATGCACATGCTTGCCGGGGCACCTCTCAACAGCATACATGTAGGCGGTGATGAAGTGCCGCATGGTGTATGGGAACAGTCGCCGGCCTGCCAGCGGTTGATGGAAGAAGAGGGGATCGAAAACGTTCGTGATCTGCAGGTCTACTTTTTTAGCAGGCTGCTCACCAAACTTCAGGACCGTGGACTCGACATGGCCGGTTGGGAAGAGGTGGTGTTCAGGGAAGATCCCGAAACCGGTGAACATATTCCGAATCCGCAGTTTGCGGGGCCTGTGATTCCACATGTGTGGTCGAACATTTGGGGAGCTGGCACCGAACACTATGCCTATACTCTTGCCAATATGGGTTATCGTGTGATTATGTCTCACGCTTCTAATTTCTACTTCGATTTGGCATACGACAAACACTGGAAAGAGCCCGGTTTCTATTGGGCATCAATGTTTGATACATTGGAACCTTATTCTTTTATTCCGTCTAATCTTTACCGTAATGCTGTACGGGATAATTTCGGCAATCCAATCCCTGAAAACCAGTACGAGAATGAAACCATACTATCCACACATGGCCGTGAGAATATACTTGGCCTCCAGGGACAACTGTGGACAGAAACCGTAAACAGGCCCCATGCAATGGAGTATATGATTATGCCAAGATTGCTTGGCCTTGCCGAGCGCGCATGGGTTGGCGATGCTGACTGGAGCCAAATCCAAAGTTCTGATGAGATGTGGAACCAGCGCGACATAGCCTGGAATGAATTTGCAAACAGGATCGGACAATTTGAGTTCAGGCGTCTTGATGATCTTTATCCCGGCCTTAATTACAGGCTGCCTCCACCTGGAGGTGTAATACAGAACGGCCGATTTTACGCGAATACGTTTTACCCCGGCCTTGAAATTCGTTATGAATTTCATAGTGATCAGGTGACGACTGACTCTCAGCTATACTCCGGTCCGGTTGAGTTAAATGGCTCAACTGCTGTTAGTTTTGCTGTATTTAATAGCCTGGGCCGCTCAAGCAGGATTGTAACATTATCAATAGATTAATAAAATTATCCTGTAACAGAATTTTTTTTTAGATACGGGCGTTAGGCAACTATCCTGGCATAACATCCAGACAGGACTCCTTTTATTAACGATCACAGAACCTGCTTTGCATGGAACGACTAAATATAGACAAAGTAGCAAAACTTGCGCATGTGTCCCGTTCTGTAGTATCACGGGGTTTGAATAACCACCCTAATGTGAGTGAAGAAGCAAGAACACGGGTGATGGCTATTGTGAACGAATATAATTACAAGCCAAATTACGTTGCCCGAAGCCTTGCAACGCAAAGCACATTTCAGGTAGGAGTGCTAACAAGCAGAATCGGAGAGGAAAGCCTGGGAAACGGATACTGGACCTTGCTTTACCTGGGTATATTCGAGGAATGTATTCGTCAGGGATATTACGTGCGTCTTTCTTTTTATTCTGATTCAATGAAAAAAGAGTTACATGATCTGATATTGAATGAGGATCATCTTGATGGCGTTATCTGCCTGAATGAAGATGTAACTGCTTTTACAGTGAACAAGTTTTCTGACCGGCGTATTCCGGTTGTGATGGTTGGCCATAATCCGAATTATCCGGAAATCAGTTCTGTAGATGTTGACAACTATCTTGGCGCATCAAAGGCAATAAAATACCTTACCGGTCTTGGCCATACAAAGATAGGCGGAATATTTGGGAACCAGAATGTAGAAGAAGCGGAAGACCGTAAAATGGGATACAGGGAGGCTCTGATAAGTGCGCAAATTCCATACAATGAAAAGTATATCTCAATCGGTGATTATTCACAGCATACAGGATTTCATGCTATGTGTCATTTTCTGGACGATTCACCTGAACTGACTGCCGTTTTTTGTGCAAGCGACACACTTGCAATGGGGGCCATACTCGCACTTCATGAACGCGGAATACAGGTGCCTGCTCAATTTTCGGTTGTGGGTTTTGACGGACTTCCAATTTCAAAATATATGATTCCACCTCTAACCACCATCGAGCAACCAGTATACGGCAAAGGTGCAAAGGCTGCTGAATTACTGGTAAAATCAATAAAAGGGGAAGTCAGCAAGCCGTTAAGGGTTAATCTTGAACCAGAGCTTGTGGTACGAAAAAGCTGTGCACCACCTGCTCAATGATGCATTCTGCTTCGATATCAGGGTTTTTATGAGTTTTGGAATGAATCAATAAACCGCTTGGTATATTCCGATAATACAAGGCGTCCGCTGATTTCTGCGCGTTGTTCGAGTGTTGAGTTCCAGTGCCCTGTTGCCTGCCAGAGTATTTCCTTCAGGTTAGTTAAGGCTTCGGGGTTGCTTTCGGACAGTGCTTTGGAGAGACGTTGTACTTCGGTGTCGAGTTCGGCAACGGAATCGGTAACTTTATTAAATAATCCATTGTTTAAAGCCCATTCGGAATCATACCAGGTATCGGCATCAAGGGAAAGGGTGGCAAATGAAGCAACACCCAGCTTTCTTCCGACTGCAGGCCCAACAACAAAGGGCCCGATACCGAGCGAAAGTTCACTCAATTTGATGGAAGCCCCTTTGCAGGCGATCACAAAGTCGGCTGCTGAAACAATACCGATACCTCCCCCCACAGTTTTTCCGTGAACCCGGCAAAGGATCAGTTTGGGGCATGTTCGCATAGAGTTGATCACATTTGCGAAACCCATAAAAAAATCCTTACCCTCATCAAAATTTGAGATTTTCATAAGTTCATCAAATGATGCCCCCCCGCAGAAGGCGCCTTCACCTGCACTTTTCAATACCAGAATCTGATTGGATTCGTCCTCACCGGCTTTTGTAATGGTTTCTGCAAGATTGGTAAGAAGTGCTTTAGGAAGTGAATTACCTTTGGGATGATAGAATTCAATAGTACCGATATTTTTTTGTGATGAATAATGGACAGTACCGTCAGAGTTTTTTCTCATGTCTTGTTAATTAATATGGCAGATTACGGTGTTTGAGTGTATCTGTAGAAATATCTCAAAACCAGGAATTTACAATATTGCTTTACGTTTAATTTAATAAATTTGTGAAATCAATCTGATAATTCTTTAATAGTTCATTTAGTGAGAAGGAAGGAGGTTAATACGTTGAAGCTTTTTTTAAATATTTTTCCGCTATTATTATAGCATGTTTTGTTATGTTGAGGTTGGAGTAACCTTATTTATGATTCATGCAATCCTTTTAAAATCTTTATGTCTTTAAAGTATGGGATTGGTTTATGAATTTGGCGTAAAGAACAACATTTTGTAAAACATATAAACCATCATGGGCAAAAATATATCTGATTCCACAACCACTATTGATCGCAATATGGGTTTTGCCATTCTCAGGGTGATGCTTGGTATCAATATCCTGATTTACGGGTTGGCGGTTTCATTTCTGCTTTTCAATACAAAATATGACCATTTGGGTATAGACCGCGGATTTTCATTCAAAAAGTAAGGATGGACTATTGAACTGCAAGATTATGGTAACAGCTATCACAGTGTTCGTTATTTTGATTGCCGGTTGCCAGCCATCAGAAGATGGGAAAGAAGCATTTGTGATCCATACGGTGAATGGTCCGATAGAAGCCGGTGAAATCGGGTTCGTACTAAGTCACGAACACCTGATGTCGAATTTTGGCCTGCCTATCGAAGAAACCGATACCTACGATGAATTAGCGCTCTACCGGCAGGTGATTCCTTATGTGAAACATATACATGAACTCGGGGTGCAAACGATTTTCGATTATACGGCAGACTATTTTGGAAGGCGTGTTGATATACTGAAAGCGATTGCTGACTCGTCCGGAGTTCAAATTGTGACAAATACCGGTATATACGGTGCAGCTGATAATCGTTACATTCCGGAATATGCATTTATGGAATCCCCTGGAGAACTTGCTGCCCGATGGATTGAAGAATTTGAAAACGGTATTGATGGCACCGGCATCCGTCCGGGGTTCATGAAACTTGCTTTTGATACTGGTGAGCCATCTGAAATAGATAAAAAGCTGTTTGAAGCGGGAGTCATCACACATCTACAAACAGGACTTACAATCGCTGTTCATACCGGCGCCAATATTGAGGCAGTACAGGCACAACTTGAAATTCTTGACAGATATGATGTAAGTCCCGAAGCCTGGATCTGGACACATGCAAATTGGCATGATGATACAGACTATTTGATACATGTGGCTTCAAAAGGTGGCTGGATATCTCTTGACGGGGTACGGGATGACAACACGGATGAATATATTTCACGTCTTATTGCTTTCAGAGATGCCGGACTGCTTAACAAAGTGCTGCTTTCCCATGATGGAGATGCGTGGCCAATGGGTGATGAAATTCGCCCCTTCCATGCAATCATGACTCATCTGGTGCCGGCATTACGTGAAAATGGTTTTACCGATGAAGAATTATATGAACTGTTTACTAAAAATCCTTGGGAGGCTTACAGTATCCGGATCAGGAAAACAAAATAGTTCAATGTAATACTGCAATAATTCATCAGATTTTTTGTAAGAAAACAGCATTTTCTTATACTTTAATCCGGAACCAAAACCTCAAATTCCTCTACAAATACCAGTTCACATGCACCGTTGCCGGTATCGGTTCGGGTGAGTGAGCTGACCCACTTCCAGCCATCCGAAGCTTCAACCTGAACCAGCTTTCCTTTAAAAGAAATTAAATCTCCTTTTCGAGCTTTGTTCATTGCTCGTTCTATTTGCCGGTTTGCAGGGATCATATGCATATTTGCACTCCTTGTTTCAATTTCTCTTCTTGGTATAGGGAATTGACGAACCTGCCAGAAATAGAACCGGGATGCCTGTCGAATTCGTATATGCTCAAGGACAGCTTCGTCTGACATTCGGCCCCAGCCAAGGGCAAAATCGATAGGTGAGAGATCGGACTGACGCCCCCAACTATATTTTTTTCGTGCAAGAACACGTGCTTTAACTTCAAAATCCGCAAGCGGAGTAATAAAGTAATCGTTATGCATAAACATTGCAGCGTTGCTGATATTCTCCTGAAGTGGTTCATCCGGCGCAAAAATTCCGGGTCCATAGCTAACCGGTTTACTGCTATACCACCAGCCGAATAAACCGGTTATTGTGAGTAAGAGTAATATTACAACTGTCAGATTTTTGGAACCCATACAAATGATGATTTAAGCAGGGTTAAAAATGCCACTTTGTATAAATTCTATTCAGCATAACCGTTATACATGAACAATTATTTATATAGTTGGGTAAAACATACTGTTTGATTACTGGTCTGCGCTCAGGCTTTTAAGACGCTTTCCATAATCCACAAGATAGCGTTCATAAGGTTCATTCATCAGTTCGGAACTGATTAGAAAATCTGCCGAAGACCTGCTGCAAGCGAGTGGTATGTTATAGACAATTGCAATCCGAAGCAATGCTTTTACATCCACGTCGTGTGGCTGTGCCTGAAGGGGATCCCAGAAAAAAATGAGAATATCGAGTGCACCCTGGGCAATAGCAGCCCCAAGCTGCTGATCTCCACCGAGCGGGCCGCTCATAAACCTGTAAACAGGCAACCCAAGTTTTTCAGAAATTAATCCACCGGTAGTTCCGGTTCCGAATAATTCATGTTTCTTAAGGATTTCCTTGTTGTACTCGGCCCAGTCAAGAAGGTCTCTTTTACGGTAATCGTGTGCGACCAGGCCAATCCTTTTTTTTATCTCCATTTTGGATGTATGGGAGGCTATACTGGGATGTGTTTTTTTCATGATGAGTTGTTCAAGTATTTGAAGTAAGTTTAACGAATCCGGTTAACAAGAAAATCCGGCTTCTAATTTATCGCATCAACAACTATCTGAACATATTAAATAAATTTTTCCAGATCCATACCTGGAGGGTTTAAAGCGTCTGGCATAGCATTGAGTACATCTACAAAGACCTTCCAGAGAGACAATTTCACTATCTGATGAGAAAGCAGATTCGTCATTTTAATCAGAATCGTAGTATCTTTAAAGTTAGAATAAATTCAAAAAGTTATTATCATCAACAAATCACTAAATAAAGAATGATCATGGCAGTAGAACGAACACTTACCATATTAAAACCCGACTGCGTAAGAAAAAATCTGATCGGGGAAGTGACAAGGAGAATCCAGGAGGCCGGTTTTAAAATCGTGGCAATGAAAATGACACGTCTCACAAAAGACACCGCCGGTGGCTTTTATGCAGTTCACCGTGAGAGGCCTTTCTTTGATGAACTGACCGATTTTATGAGCAGCGGGCCCTGTGTACCCATGATTCTCGAAAAAGAGAACGCAATTGAAGATTTTCGAAAGCTGATTGGAGCTACAAATCCTGCTGAAGCCGCCGAGGGCACTGTTCGCAGAGACTTTGCCGATAGTTTAGGTGAAAATATAATTCATGGTGCTGATTCAGTTGAAAACGGTAAAATTGAAGCCGCATATTTCTTTGCTGAATCTGAAGTTGTTGCTAACAAGGCGTAATTTGCAGGCCGGAAAGACATCCCGGTGGAGACTTTCCGGCCCGTTTATCCTTTGCAAGGTACCCGCGTTCAAAACGTATTTCAAAAAAATATGAGTTGATTGAGTGCAGATAATTTTCCAATAATAATAATTTACTATGCTGAAATACTCGCTTTCAATTCTTATCCCTTTCTTTCTTGTTTCAGTTTTTTCCTGTCAACCTCCATCTCCTGAGGCGGAAGTGGCTGAAGAACGTGTTATTCTTGGTGCCGAGATATTTATTGAGCGGCATCTTGATGAACTTGAAGGGCAACGGGTTGGCCTTGTTATGAATCCAACCGCGAGAATAGGCAGGGTTCATATGCTCGACCGTTTGTTGGAGTTGAATGTGAACATTACGGCGCTGTTTGCTCCTGAGCACGGTTTTCGTGGCGAAGCAGGCGCAGGCGAAAGGATTGAAGACGGTATTGACAGGGCAACAAGGTTGCCGGTATTTTCACTATACGGGGATACCCGCCAGCCAACAATGGAGATGCTCGAGCATGTTGATGTATTGATATTTGATATGCAGGATGTTGGTGCACGTTTCTATACCTATATCGCAACATTGGGCCTTGTCATAGAATCGGCAGATGAAGCAGGCATCCCGGTGTGGGTACTTGACCGTCCTAATCCTGCCGGTGGGAATTATGTGAGCGGCTGGATCATGCAAAATGAGTTTAAATCATTTGTTGGACCGTATCCAATTCCCATTGCACATGGCCTTACGATGGGTGAAATTGCACGGATGATGGTAGGTGAACGCTGGATCAATTTTGAAAATGAACCGGATGTTCGTGTAGTACCAATGGAAGGTTGGAGCCGCGACATGAAATGGCCGGACACTGGCCTTAGATGGGTTGCACCTTCACCCAATCTGCCTACTTTCGAGCACGCATATTTTTATCTTGGTACTGTATTTTATGAAGGAACCAGTTTATCGGAAGGCAGGGGAACCATTGACCCGTTTCTGCTTTTGGGTGACCCTTCAACGTCATTATCAGATGCAGATATTGAGCGTCTTCAAAATATTTCCCCGAGCATATTGGTTGAACCAACACAGTTTACGCCTATGTCGATACCGGGTGTTGCTCCTTCGCCCAAGCATGAAGGAGTATTGTGCTATGGTGTTTTTCTCTCAGCAGTTGATTATGATTTTGATCCCGTACGTGCTGGTCTTGAGATTTTTTCAGTTCTTATGCAGGCAACCCGAAATTATGAGCTTCGAAATTTCAGATTTCTCCTTGCCGGCACAAGGGAAATCGACCGGCTGATTCGTGGTGAGATACGGACTGATGACATCGATTTTGGCCTGGAAAACTATCTTGAACAGAGAAAGCCTTATTTGCTTTACGAATAAGATGGGGCATTTTTTTATTTCATTGATCTTTGACGTCTCCATTCATAACAGATCAAAGCCGCGCTCACAGAAGCATTTAGTGATTCTACATCATTTGACATAGGTATTGATAAGACAAAATCGCAGTGCTCTCGTGTTTTTTTCCGGATACCGCGTCCTTCATTTCCGATAACAAACGCCATGGGAACATTATAATGATGATTCCAAATTGGCTCACCTTCCATATCCATACCGGCTATCCAGAATTTCTTTTCTTTCAATGATTGTATTGCACGGTTGAGGTTTACAGTTCGTACAATCGGAATGCGTCCGGCAGTACCGGCACTTGTTTTCAATACTGCAGCACTAACGGGTGCCTGTCGGTGTTTTGGCACGATAATAGCGTTGATATCTGCTGCGGCAGCGGTTCTCAATATGGCACCAAAATTGTGTGGATCTTCAATTTCATCGAGCAACAGTACTGCTGTATCGGAATCCGGCTCAAAAGAATCAAGCCACTCGTCAAAATCAAGATATTCAGCAAGGCTGATGGCTGCAATCACACCCTGGTCATTTACACTTCCAACGAGTTCATATAATTTCGATCCCGGAACGTCAGCAACAGGAATCCGGTTTTTTGAGGCAAGTTCGATAATTGAGGAAAGGCCACGAAGGTTGCTCCCTTTTTTCAGATAGATTTTATCGATCTGACCGGGGTTGTTTTTTAAAACCTCTTCAACTGGGTTTCTTCCGAAAATAAATGTGTTCTCTTTTTCCAATCCGTTCAAAATTAATTTCAGTTTCCCGATTCGTTTTATAAATTAAATCAGATATACAAGATAACCCAATCCTATGGCTGGAAATCAGAAAAAAACAGATTTACCGTATGAAAGCTTTGAAGTAAGACCAGGAAAAAAAACTTCAAAAAGTGGTGGTTTCAGGGTACGTTCACTATTTACCAATAGCCATACTGTTATTCCATTATTGTCAGGGGCGGTTATGGTTCTGTCAGGACTCACAATTGTAAGTATTACCATGCTTGGTTTGATTCACTCACTTTGGATTTCCATACTTACAAGCCTTCTTGGATGTATTTCCTGTATGCTTGGAGGTTTTTTAATTTATCAGACCGTGACCTCACATGGATCATTTGACGGACTCATCAATCAGGCAATCCGCAGAGTGATTAATTCACAAAATTAGAACTTCATTTTTAAAATCATATTGTTCATCATATTTACAGCTATAAAACCAGGTAAATATGCGGCACACCTGCGATAAAAGTGAAATATTATTTTGATGATATCTTGATAATGTTCAGCATTGTCTACATTTTTGTTTATCAAACTGAATCAATGGTGCAAATACATGCTATTTCATCTGAAAAGCTTGCCTCTTCTGTTCCCGATATTATTTCTGGCAGTGATTTCCTGCACCAAACCATTGGAACCGGAAACGGTTTTACCACCGCCTGAAATGCCAGATTCTGAAATATTTAATCTTGATTTTACAGGAATTACATCAAATCCATCAGGAGCGAAACAGCCTGGCTATCTGGACTGGATACCCGCAGAAATGATTGATTTTGATCTGCAGAAGGCTTTGGATGATCCGTTTTCACTTGCACTGGCTTTTATTGCGGATTACCGGAGGGGAATGGTGAATCAGCTGCGATCTATTTTTTTCTCCACATTTCAAAATGTAAATGAATTAACGCCTGAGCTTTTTGATGAACAGTATATATGGAATTTCAGGTCAAATATTTATGATCCGGATATGGGCATGCCGATGATATGGAGCGACCTGAAACTTGTTGCTATGAGAGTAGCTGAAGGTAATGTAGACTGGAGGCTTTACAGGGTTACTGAAGGTGAAGAAGTTTTTGTGGCTGTCGGGCACACATCAAGAAGCAACCGTTTGGGTAACTGGATCTTTTTCTTTCATGATGGTATGCAGATGCCTGCGTTCAGTTTCAGCTGGGAAAGGAAAAACGGGCAGACTGCAAAACTTTATTCTGATCTCCATTTTGTGAATGTATCTACGAGTTACCTTCACAATGGAGATTGGATAATACATACCCAAGAGAGGAGTGAAACTGTTGAGAATACTCTTTTCGCTGATGTAAGGTGGAGCAGGCGAACGGGTGAAGGTACTCTTTTCATCAGTTCATATAGCCTCCCTGAAGGAATTACTCTTTGTTGGGACAGTTACCGTGTACCACTTAATGAATGCAGCCATTAATAATGAGGCAGCGGCAGCGGGTAATTTTCCACTTTTTATTTCAGGTATGACGAAATTCGATTTGTATTAGGGTTTTCCACCAAGTTCGTTATACCGTTGCCGAACTTTTTGCACATCTTCCCACGTAGGCCGCTTCCATTGCGAGTTTCTCAATAACGCTGCGGGATGGTAGGTAACGGTGAGTTCTGCTCCTCTGAATGGGTAAAATACACCACGCAAATTTTTTAGGGAATCTTCTTTATTGAGAAGCGTGGTTCCGGAGACTTTTCCGAGACAGAGAATGATTTTTGGCTGAATAAGATCTATTTGCCTTAATAAATAGGGGAGGCTGCGCAGCCGCTCATCGGGATTTGGGTTACGGTTTCCTGGAGGGCGATGCTTAAGAATGTTGGCGATATAGACATCATCACGCTTAAATTTTATCGCAGCAAGTATTTTGTTTAATAACTGTCCGGCAGCACCCACAAATGGCTCACCCTGAATATCCTCTTGTTCGCCAGGCGCTTCACCGATCAGCATTAGGTCGGCATGCGGATTGCCTACACCAAAAACAAGATTGGTGCCCTGCAGGTCGGTATGCAGATCATTGGCCTGTTCACAGAGTTTCTTCAACTCGCCAAGCGTGGTACACGCTGATAGCTTTTCCTGAAGTGTAAGCTCTTTATGGACGTTTGAATGAACTACAGAGTTATCATCAACCTTGATATTCTTCTCTGATCTAATTGTGTCTTTCTTTTCGGGAATGGTTATAAACTCGGTTTCTTCTTGTTTGTCGTTTATTTCCGGTATTTCCGGAAGAGAAAATGGTCCGTAAATTTCCCTTTCCGCATCGAGAAACCTAATAATGTCGTTTAGCAGGCTTTTTTCAGATTCGTTCATTGGATAATAAAATGTGGGTTATAACTGTTAGCTATCAGCTTATAGCTGTAAGCTTTCAGTGAAGGTTGAAGGTAATCAAAGCCGAAATCTCTCATCTTCATTGCTAATCTATTCTTCTGTATATTACATCACGGTAATACTCCGTTGGATAGGCTCCAACCTGGAGCAGCATAGGCCTGAGGGAGTAACGAATTTCAAGGGCACCGATCTGGCCTTCATAATCCATGAGAAATTGCATAAATTCTTCCCGCATGGCAGGATTTCGCCAGTTTACTCTGAAGGTATTGTGATGCCAGTGTTCGAGGTCGGCAGTAAGCTCTTCATCGTCAAATATTGTCAGAATGAGAGACCCTTCATGATATCGTACTTCTGCCTGGTCGTACAGATCATTATGGAAGAGCCCGGAATATGACTCAAGAGTGTGTGTAGTTGTTGTACCGGTGATGCGGGTTGATTCAAATTCTTCCCTGATTATTTTAACAGAGTCGTAATAATTTTGATAATTATTCAGCATTAATGCATTCCAGTCGCGGTCAGATGTACCAAGCATATAGTCTATGACAGAATAAGCCACGGCAGTCATGAAATTATTGAAGGTATTGGTCATAATGATAATGCCGAAATTATGTTCTGGCAACAACATATAACTGGTGTTCATGCCGTCTGTTGCGCCACCATGAGAGATCACTCTTTGTCCGCGAAAATCGGTGATATTGTATCCGTAACCATAACTTCGAACAGGGGCTGAAACGTCGGTAGATTCCAAAGAAACTTTAGGTGTCTGTATATCAGTCAATACAGAGGATGGGATCATTACGATATCATTATAAACGCCATTATTCAGTTGCATCACCATCCATTTGGCCATATCAGTAGCTGTAGAATTTACACCTCCGGCTGGTGATGAGTTGTCCCAATTTCGGAGGGGAATTGGTATAACTTCCCCTTTTATATACTGATGCGGCCATGCAAAGTTGCCGTCAGTATGCAGGTCCAGAATACTTGTATTGGTGCGCTTCATATCCATAGGTTCAAAAAAACGTTCGTGCATAAATGAATCCCAGCTTTGGCCGGTTACCGCCGTTACCACTTCACCGGCAAGTGTATACATTACATTGCTATAAACATAGCCTGCACGGAATGGTTGTTCAAAAGTATGATAGCGCATATGCCTCAGCAGCTCTTCACGGCTTCGGTTTGTCATAAATTGAAGGCGGTTTCCCAGAATTCGTCCAACACCAACCTGGTGGGTCAGTAAATCATGGATCGTTACGTGGGCTGTTGCCCATGGATCACTCAATTCAAACCATGGGATGTGCCTGACAACAGGATCTTTCCATGAGATTAGCCCTTCCTCCACGAGAAGAGCGAGTGAGGAGGCGGTCATGTGTTTACTAACAGAGGCGATACCGAACTGGGTATCAGCATCAACCGGATGGGAGTCACCAATTTTTAAAACTCCATAACCAGCGGCCAGAATCACTTCTCCGTCTTTAACAACTGCAACTGCCATTCCCGGTATTTGCCACTGTTCCATCCCGTTTTGAATCCATTCATCAAAATCTTCGGGTATCACCTGCCTGGCGAGAGCCACAGACAGGGTATAGTAAAGCAACAGGAATAATAGTGAGGAGAGTCGAAAGAGATTTTTCATGAAAATTTAGTTTGAAAACCGGGCTGGGGAAGTTATTAACTTATTTAAGTGAAAAGCTGGAGCGGAGCGTAAGTCCCGATAAACATGTCGGGATGAAACATGCAAGAGTGCCCCGACAAGCCTGTCGGGGCACTCTTGCAGTGTTTAGCGGGTTGTAGAATGAACACCACGTGCTGGTATCAATCGTACCTGTGGTACTTAGAGACTTTGTGGCGCATCCAGACCATGGGATGAATCCCATGGCTATAATATCAGTCATCCGCATTGCGGATTTTTTTAGAAATCCGAAGCAATGAGTATCCATACAGGTATTATTCTGTCTGGTCGTTTTCTTTCTTTTCTGCTTCCAGTTCTTCCTGGGTTTTGAAAATGGCGTGACCAGCATTTCCACCCGAGATAATATATGCAACCATATCCCTAAGTTCCTCTTCATTCAGTGGATTGATGAGTCCGGGCGGCATTTGTGAAATTCCCACGGGTTCAACTCGCAGAACATCGCTTCTGTCAACTATTGCAGGAGGCGCATCCGGGTTGCTGGAGTAAATCTCCAGCATACCACCACGCTCTATAGCAAGGCCTGTGATTTGCTGCCCGGAGCGAAGGATTACCCGCGAGCTGCTGTATTGATCAGAAATAAGAATATTCGGGTCGATAATTTTCTCCATTAATCCTCTTGTCGAAAATCTTCGGCTCACATTACTCAGGTCGGGGCCTATGTCGCCGCCATAGATATCAAAACGGTGGCAGCTGCCGCAGGCTGTAACAAAAAAGGCATTTCTTCCGCGTTCAAAATTCCGGTTACTGCCGGGGCTCAGATTGCCGGAAAGCACAGCCATTGCCTCATTCAACGACCAGTTGCGCCCAGGGCCTTCGGGTGGAGTCAGGTCAAAATCGAGCTGTCTCACAAGACGAACACCTGTGATATCGGCAACGGCATCTCTCTCTTCATCTGATGAGTTTCTGAGTGCCTCGGAACGAAGATCCTCAAGAAACCCGGAATAACTCATTCCTCCAAATCGCTCGGAAGCGTTATTGATAAAGGTAAAATAGTCCCGGCGTTGTTCAATTGTCCATCCATCGCGCAGATTTCGAAGCATAAATGCGTAACCCAGTTCCTGCACCGGTGGAGGCGAATCAATCATCTGTTGTATTACTCCGCCAAACTCTTCGTTTCTTTCCAGCAGCTGAATACTCCAATCCGGTTTTTGATCAGGCTTTTCATTTTTTATTAATGTCAGTGCTTTTTCAATGACACGTTCATCTTTCAGATAAACCAACAGGCTTACAAGTTCAGTATTAACCCTGTCATCATGGTGGGGCAGCAGGTCATTCAGTACATCGGCAACCCGTTTGTTTTCAGTATCATCTGGTTCACCCATTCTGATGAATACGAGTGATAAAGCCCGGAGTTTGCCAAGAAGCTGATCTGAGGTTAATTCGTTAGGATTGAGCTCAAGCAATGACCGGATAGCATCAGTGCGTAAATCTGCTGAACCGTTTCGGGCGAGTGCTACGAGAGCTGCAATTCTTGCCTGTGCGTTATTTTCCGTGAGGGCACGATTTGTCCACAGATCTGCCGGTTGTGATTCAATTGCAACACGTGCAGCATGGCGAATAAACCGATTCTCATCACCCAGATAAGGCCAGGAAAAATCAATGGCATCCGGATGAACCACGCCGTGGAATGCTTCAAGTTTATGGCGAAGCTCCCTGGCTTCACGCGCCTCAGGATTGTCAACTGGATCGGCAGGAGCTGTTGATTCACTGCCGCGGTATACAATACGATAAAGTTGTGAATCCTGGTTACGGCCTCCCGTTACAAAATAGAGATGGCCGTCATTACCAATAACAGCTCCTGTAAGTGGGAGGGGGTTTCCGGATACAAATTCCTCAGCTTCTGCCATATAGGTTGGCCCGTAAGGTGTGAGATGAACAGCGTAGATCGTTCCGAATGTCCAGTCGAAAGCAAATAATGCCCTTTGATATTTTTCCGGAAAAGCAGCACCGGCACCAAATTCAAGAGCAGTTGGTGAACCCGGCCCAATATTGAGCATCGGGGGCAAGCTGTCTTCATAATATTCCGGCCATTTACCGCTTCCGCTGCGCCATCCATAATCACCGCCACTTATTACATGCACGAGGCGTGTAGGACGATACCAAGGCATGCCCATATCCCATTCCATATCCGAGTCGTAGGTAAATAGTTCGCCATGTTCATTTACTGCAGCATCAAACTGGTTCCGAAAACCAATACTGACCATTTCCCACTCGGTTGCATCCGGATTGATCCTTGCTATATATCCACCCGGGGCAAGTAAACCGCGCGCATGGCCACGTGCATCCCACTCCCTTGGCAACAGTAAATCTTCGTCCCAATTACTTGCCCTGCTTCGTTTTAGCTCAGACGGTGGAGGTGTATAGTTTCCTGCTACATAAAAAAGGCCTTCCCCATCGGGGGTCTTTACAATAGTGTGATTACCATGTTCACTGCCATTAGCTGGCCCGCCAAGAAATTCAAGAAGATTCAACCTGCCGTCGTTATTCTCATCTCTGAAACGGAATAGCCCTGTACCGTTCACGTTGGCATAAAGATGATCAAAGGCCCATACCATACCAAAAGAACCCGAAAGCGGCATTAAGAATTTTTCAACTTCTACTGAGGGGTCTTCTATCCCTTCACCAACAGTAATTTTATACATCCCATGCTGCTGCTGATCTGATGCATAAAATACACCATCAGGGCCTGTAGAAATGGAAACCCATGAGCCATATCGGTCTCGGGGAACATTATAGAGAAGCTGAACCTCAAACCCTTCTTTTACATACGTTATTGTTGAGCCGTTGTCATCATTCGAAACCACGGTACTCGTTAGATTTTCCGATAGTTTGCCTTCAGATGGGTACAGATACGAAGAAAAGCTTACAACCAAGCTAATGATAAAGAGCCAACCGGTTAAAATTGTTTTGATCATTTATATAAGTTTGATAATTGAAATGAAATTCTATTCAGAGTGATTGAGTCCCGAGTCTGATTCACTCTTTGGAATGTTCCTGATTTACAGTTTCACAGGCACCCTGATTTTAAGAAAAAGAAAGGTTGGATAAAAATGGGAGATGGTAAAACCCCGAGAGTATAGCACTTATTATTAGTGATGCTTTAGCAAGGGGTGGTTGTGCAATAGGCATCCATCCTGTGTGGAAAAAGGCTGCTGAGCTTATTTCTCAAATTATATACCCACTCAAAGTGCTATAAGCCTGAGTTCGATTAAAAAATGCCTTTTATGACGTGTAGAAATCCGGGGCTACAAAATCGGTTATCCGCAAGCGGATTTTTCATAATTCAGTATCATATTAGATCACTCAAATAAAATAAGCTAACTCTATAAAATTCTTAACATTTCGGGAGGGGAGGCTTTTTATCATCATTTTTAAGTCGGACTCAGGATATAACCACCCCCAACCCCTTCTTATGAAGGAGGGGAGCTTCTTTTTCCAAATTCTTATCTCGAACCCAGGATAAGTACTTGGTGTCGCCGGGCCTTTGTGGTTAAAAATCAGAGGGAAGTCGTCGGACAAGTCGAGCTGGCATAATTCCTATCCTCTATTGAACAAGTTGTTCTTCGAGGCGGCGGAGGTGTTCGAAGTAGCGTTCGATAAGGCGCTGATACTGTTCAGAAAAACGGGTATAATTGGGATCCTGCATTCGGGCACGAATTTCCTGTTGCAGTTCTTCAAGAGTTATATCAGGTGGAAGTATTCGCTCGTATTCAAGTCGTGTGGTTCCTTCTCTCTCATCCTCTTCGCCACGCTGCTGTAAAGATTCTTCAGCATTCAGCATCCGTGACAGGATATTTTGCTGACGCTGAACCATTAGAGGATCTGTGATTCCTCCCCGCATGTCATTTATGGAGTCTTCCATCTCTTCAAGCATTCTTTGCAGCTGGCTGAGCATGCGGTCTCCCTGGTCGAGTGTGCCGCTTTGCTGTAATTCCTGCAGCTGTCTTCTGATTTCATTTTGCTGGCGGGCCATCTGGTCAAGCCGCTCTGATTGTTCTCGTGTAAGGCGATCTCCCTGCACATCATTTATCAGATCCTGAAGCTGTTGGTTCAGAAGCTGCTGATCACCCGACATATTCTGGAGCTGCTGAATCATCTGTTGCATACTCATTCCTCCTCCCATGCCGCCGTTTTGTTGATTCATAAGCTGATCAATAAGCGATGCGATCATAGATGCTAGGTCATTAATACCGCCCAGTGATTCACGTGTTGAAATAGTTGAACCCCTCTGATTTCTATCTACCATTTGCTCCATGGTACGTCCAAGGCGTTGCTCTACCTCAAGCTTTTTTCTGTTTATCTGATTTGGAACTCCGGGCAATTCGGCAGAAACCTGGAAGAGAGTATCCGCAACAGTAGAAAACTGATCACTCACGTTTTTTTGGATCCGTGCCAGATCAACAAAACCCTGGCTTCGATTTCTTGTATCCGATGCAGTTTGGGTAAGGTACTCCTGCATATTGGATAGTTCCAGCAAGGTATACAGAGAACGCTGCAGTGCAAGGATATTCACATTTAACTGCTGGCCGCTCATTTGCTGGATGGATTGCCTGAATCGTTCCGCTTCCGACTGCATCTGCTGCCCAATTTGTTGTTGTTGCTGCTGCATCTGTTCAGACGGCATACTATCGCTATCCTGTCCGTTATCGCCGCCGTTATCCGGGCTTTCTCCTGTTTCGGAATCCATTCCACCCTGCTGCGATTCATTTACTCTGTCCATAAAGTCCCTGAGTTGTTCGCGAATATTTTCAAGTTCGCGCTGTCCGTCTTCTTTTAATCTCCTCAGGGTTTCTTCTGAACGCCTCGGTGGATTTTGATCAAGCTGATCGAGCTGGTCTGATACATTGTCGAGATCTTGTTGAATGGTTTCCAATTCCCGTGAAAGCTGATCTGCGACGGATTCATCATTTCTCATAATTCGATCTGCCATATCTTCGTACTGACGGGCCAGTTTATCAAGATCACTATTCATCTTCAGGCGCTTGAAGAGCTCAACCGTTCTTTCGATGCGTTCACGGTATAGCTGTTCGTTAAATGAGACATTTTCCAGTGCCCGTTCCAGATCCTGAGGAGAAAGGTTTTCCAGTGCCCGCTGAAGTTCTTCCATAGCTTCACGAAGTGCAGGATCATCAAGTTCGCTCATGAGTTGCTGAAGTTCCTGATAAGCCCTTCTGGTTTCATCCGAGATTCGGTCATTGCCTTCAATTTCCCTGCGAATATTTTCAAACTTTTCATTGAGATTTTTTACCGCCTCATCTATCATATCCTGTCGCTCCTGGATGTCTTCCAGCATCTGGCCCTCTTCAAATCCACCTTCAGGGTTTTGTTTCATCCGTTCAAGAAATTCCCGGTATTCCTGCTCCATTGTATCGAAGTTGTCGGAAATCTGATCAAGTTCTCCCTGAATATCCCGCTCACGGCTGTCAAGCTCATCAAAATACTCGGATAATGATGGTACCTGGATTACAATCTGCTGAGATTCTCCCATTTTATAACCTGAAACTTCATCATTATCCCATACACGAATTGTAAAAGAAAGCTGATCACGCGGCCTCAGGTCGAATTGACTGAGATCCCAGTTCACCTGTTCCAACCGGCCGATACGTGGGCGGTCGAGAGGCCTCATACCGGTTTGTGCCTGTTCTACAAAGGCCCGTTGATGCCGCCAGTGTAACTCCGCCCTGGTTAATCCGAAATCATCTGTTGCCTGGTAGATAATATTCATCAGTTCAGGATCGGCAGCCATCACATTGCCGGCTGGTTCCTGGATAACAACTACCGGGTATTGATCTTCCCTTACATTCAGAACCGTCCTGTATGGGTTTCTGTTTTTCAGTCCATCATTGTTTACCATTTCAATTCTGAGAGTATCAGAATCAAGAGGCTGCATCTGGTAAGAAAACCGATTGTTATCCGAATCTGATGGTTCCATACGATTCGATTCACCATTGGCGGTTACGGTAATGTGTTCAACCGGTTGATTTGTTTTACCATCAAATAGTAAAGATGAGCCAGGGTAGAGGTTTACCTGGGAAAATGGATACTGAATTGTACTGGCCGCGAGGCCTGTGTAGCTTGGAGGGGTTACGGTAAGTGCAAGTTCTTCAAACCTCGGTTGAAGCTGTACCAATACGGAATATTCTTCACTCAGGAAACCATCCATTTCTATCCGAAAGGTAATATCGTTTATTAAATCAATTTCGGGTGAGGAAAAAGTATTGGTATCGGTTCGCTGCATTTGCCGCTGGCGATAATCTTCCTCCATCTCTGTCTTGAATTCAAGTGTAACATTATCCGGTATGCGATTCTCAATAAACTGGATTTTCATGCGGATGGATGAGCCATGTTCAATGGTTGTGTCTGCAGGCGTTATCGCGTAGGCAAAGGGATTGGGTTGAACATATCCTGACCAAAAATGGAGTGTTCGCAGCGTTTCAGCAGATTTCAATGAGGTAATAGAAATCAATAGAACAAAAGTAACAACCAGGCTGAACACAGCTGTTCGGGAGAATCTGCTAACCCGTTGATCATTTACGTAACCATTTGCCTGTCCGGATAACTTAGCTGCATCAACCCCTTTGAGATTGGATGATACTGCTGCCATATAAAACCTTGACTGATGCTGCTTTTCGTCGAGGTAGAGATCCACCGCATTTAGTATAGATGCCTGACCTGATGAATGTAGAAAATCCTCATAAAAATCACGAAAAGAGGGTGTTTTCAGGACTTTATATGTCCACACACCTATAGCCGTTGTAAGCAGTATGACAGTAATAAATGCGAATGATTTTGCTACACCGGACAGATAGAAAAATGATTCCGAAAAAATCAGCAGGATAATTCCAGTAAAAAAAACAGATGCAGTTATTCCGGATACAGCAAATCTTCTGCTTGATGAAAGCTTTCTGTATTCTTTCTCAAGAATAGAGACGATTTGTTTGATTTGCTGCTCTTTGTGGTCTTGGTTGGGCATGAACAGGTCTGTTTATCCTGATAATTTCAATGTTTAATAACGCAATGAAGTTCGGTTTATGAGATATCGGTTAAAGAAAGTGACTGATTCATTGAAAATTTTCCATTCTCCTTTTTTACTGTAACTATTTCGTATGCTGAATCGTGCTCTAAAAACAGATACCAATTGCCATTTACTACGTTTTCAAGGAATACCTTTTTTTCTTTCAATGTTTGAACAGGCGCCATATCGTATCCCATAATCCATGGAAGGGGTATATGAGCATATGTTGGAATGAGATCGGCTGCATAAACAATAGTTTTTACTTCTGATTGTATCATTGGCAGCATTTGTCCTTCAGTATGGCCATCTACACAAATGGATCCTAATCCTGTTTCAAAAACGCATTGGTCTTCACAGAGCATTAGCCTGCCGCTGTTTTGAACAGGTTCAATATTTTCAGCAAAAAAACTGGCCTTTTCACGTTCATTTGGATGGGTTGCAGTTTGCCAGTGCCGTTTATTAACATGGTAATTTGCGTTTGGAAATACCTCTATTAAGTTTCCATCACTATCATAGGCGGTTGTTCCGCCGCAATGGTCAAAATGAAGATGGGTGAAAATGATATCAGTAATCTGTTCGGGTGTAGTTCCAGTAGCCTGAAGTGAATTCAGCAGATGGCTGTGTTCATAATCAAGCCCATATATCGAGGCCATTTTTTTATTAAACTTGTCACCGCTTCCTGTATCTATCAGGTAAATTTTACCTGTATTATTCGATTTGATCAGCAGGCTTCGCATTGCCATCGGTATGCGGTTATCATCATCAGCGGGGATATAACGGTTCCAAAGAGTTTTTGGGACCACTCCGAACATAGCCCCACCATCGAGTAAAAATCGCCCTGCCTCAATCGTGTATAGCTGAAAATTCCCAAAAAGCACAGGTTCAATAATATTCATAACTGTAATAATTAAATAGATACCGGGTAAAATAAACAAAAAAAGCCGGTCTCACAGAAACCGGCTTTTTCCAAAATGTTAAAACTTATTAGAATGAGGGTACCGGATCAACCCTGTAAAGTGTGTCGAGAAGTGTAATTCCTATCAGAAGGAGGAAAAATGCAATCGACATAATAAATAACAATACATTGAATTTGCTGTCCCACCAAAGGTTCATAAAGAAAGCGGCAACAATCAACGCTTTTACTACGGCAATAGCTATGGCAACTACAACATTCCAGGGTTCCGGAATATGAATCCACGTCACAAATACCGTGATAAACGTCAAGATAAAAAGAGAAGTTGCTACTCCCCACAAAAATTTGGCAGTCGAAATATGATGATGATGTGCACTCATTTTTTAAAATGGTTTTCTTTTTATGGTTAGTCAATCAGGTAAAGTAACGGGAACAGGAATATCCAGATGATGTCAACAAGGTGCCAATAGAGGCCTGTAATTTCAACCGGAGTGTAATATCCGCTATGAAATACCTTTTTCTTGGCTTTATACACCAGCCAAAGCATCAACCCGATCCCGACAAGTACGTGGATGCCGTGTAGCCCTGTCATCATGTAATAGATACTGAAAAAGATATTGGCTTTTTCGTGAGCTATGCCTTCATAACTGTAATGGGCACCGGGAAGTATCCCTTTTGCGAATTTTTCGGTGTATTCAAAATACTTTATCACCATAAATACGGTAGCCAGGCCAATGGTAATCCATAGATTGATGATTAAGCCTTTAATCTGGTTCAGTTGTGCCGAACGGATTGCCATCGCAACGGTTAGTGAACTGCCGATCAGTACTACGGTATTTACAGCGCCCCAGAATGTATGAAGCTCTTCAGATGCCAAAAGGTACAATTCAGGATACCATGCACGGTAAACAATATATGCGAGAAAAAGCCCGCCAAAAAAGAGAATTTCGGTGACAAGAAAGATCCACATTCCCATTTTGGACGCTTCAAACTGCTGATCGCTGTCGATAAAGTGGTGCTGCAGGTGTTCTAATCTTTCTTCGGTTACAGAAGGTTGAGCCATGGTTATTCTATCTTATTACTTACGCTTGTTCTTTTTCAGATTTATCCACTGTTACAGCTTCTTCGCCGTGATGGTGATGGCCGTTATGAGATGCGGCAATACCAAGCTGGAATTCAGACATGGGTTTGTGATAATCGTAAGGACCGTTGATAATGACCGGAACGTGGTGGAAATTATGCAGCGGAGGTGGAGAAGATGACTGCCATTCCAATGCACGGCTTCCCCAGGGATTGGATGGCGCCCGTTTTCCTTTCAGTAGTGAATGGAGCAGATAGGCTGCCATAATCAGAAATGCCACACTCATGACGTAGGCTCCAATCGTCGAAAAAACATGGAATGATTGAAACTGATCAATGTAATTGAAATAGCGTCGCGGCATGCCCTGGGCACCCATAACAAACTGGGGCAGAAAGGTCATATTGAAACCAATAAAAAGAATGGCACATGCAATGCGGGCCCAGAATTCACTATACATTTTGCCAAACATTTTTGGCCACCAATAATGCAGCCCTGCAAAAAAGGCCATTACCATACCGCCCATCATCACATAATGGAAATGAGCAACAACGTAATAAGTATCATGAAGGTGAATATCTACAGAGAGTGCACCCAGCATGATTCCGGTAAACCCGCCTATTGTAAACAGGAAAAGAAATACCATGGCATAGAGCATGGGTGCCTTCATATCAATAGAACCTTTGTACATCGTAGCCAGCCAGTTGAATATCTTTATTCCTGTCGGAATACCAACGAGGAATGTCAGGAATGAGAATACCATGTTTGCAAGAGACGACTGGCCTGCAGTGAACATATGATGGCCCCATACCAAAAATCCGATAAAAGCAATTGCAAGTGAAGAAAGAGCAATCGCCCAGTATCCAAAAATCACCTTGCGTGAAAATGTGGATATTACTTCTGAAATAATACCAAAGCCGGGCACAATCATGATATATACGGCAGGGTGCGAGTAGAACCAGAAGAAGTGCTGATACAATACCGGGTCTCCGCCCAATGCAGGGTCGAAGATACCAATGCTGAGCAATCTCTCCATGGTAAGCAAGAGCAGTGTGATTGCAAGCACAGGTGTGGCCAGGATCTGGATGATGCTTGTGGCATAAAGCCCCCAGAGGTTAAGGGGTAACCGATTCCAGGTGATTCCCGGAGAGCGCATTTTATGAATGGTGACTATGAAGTTCAGGCCTGTGAGAATCGATGAGAATCCAAGGATAAAAACTCCGAAAGTCATCGCCATCACATTACCGCCGGTTGTAGCAGAATAAGGTGTGTAGAACGTCCATCCGGTATCAACGCCGCCGGTGAAGATTGCAAAGAATGTGAACAATGCGCCGATCACATAAATATAAAAGCTCGCGAGGTTAAGACGGGGGAATGCGACGTCTTTAGCCCCAAGCTGCATGGGAAGTACAAAGTTTCCAAGCACGGCCGGTACGGATGGTATCAGGAAGAAAAAGATCATGATAGCCCCGTGCAGGGTAAATACCTGGTTATAGACATCCGCATCCATAAAGCTTCGTGCGGGTGTCAGTAACTCGGTTCGAAGAAGAATTGCCAGCACGCCGGCTATAAAGAAAAAGAAAGTGATGGAGGCCAGGTACATCAGGCCAATTTTTTTGTGGTCAACCGTAGTCATCCACGCCCAGATACCTTTTTCTTCATTCAGGTAGTGCTTTTCAGGAAATTCTTCCGGCTTAAAACGCCGTACCTGTATTCGTTTAACGTTTGATGTTGCTTCGTTCGTAGCCATTTAGTTACTGTATGGTTTTGATATACTCGATAATTGCATCAATCTGCCGGTCATTAAGCGTTCCGGCGTAAGAGGGCATAACCGGCTGATAGCCGGCTGTAATTCTTGCATTGGGATCAAGGATACTTTCACGGATATAGTTTTCATCAGCAATAATGATCTCTCCGTCCTGCATTTCACGTTCAGCCATCCATAATCCCTGGAAAGTTGGGCCAACAAGACGCGCTCCATCCGAAGAGTGGCACGTATTACACGCATTTCGTACTACAAGCTGTTCACCGAGCTCTGCGGGTGGAAGGCTGTCATCCGCTGATCCGGCTGTTTCAAGCCAGGTAATAAAATCATCTGCAGAATGGACATGGGCTGTGGCAAGCATGTTGGAATGGGCAGTACCACAGTACTCCGTACAGAATATTACAGATTCTCCGATTTCCGTGGCTTCAAACCATAGAGACGTATAACGGTTTGGAAGAACATCCATCTTTACACGAAAGTCGGGAATATAGAAAGAATGAAGTACGTCGTCGGAACTCATCACAAGTTTAACCGGCCGGTTTACCGGAACATGGAGTTCATTCACACTCACAAAGCCGGTTTCATAATGAAATTCCCAAAGCCAGCTTTTACCTACAACCCTGATTTCATATGCGTCGGCGGGAGGGGTGGTGAGCTGCATATATCCGTTAAGGCCCCATCCAAAAACGATCATCACAAGGATGAGCGGAATCACCGACCATGTAATTTCAAGCTTGTTATTGTGCGTGATGACGGGAGTTACATCATTTTCTGAGCGCCTGCGATACTTCCATGCAAAGTAAATTATGGCAATGGTAATACCTGTTAACAGGATGATACTTGTTACATTCACAAAATTGAATAATGCGTCCGTATGCTCAGCAAGCGTACTTTTCTGAGGCGGGAGCATAAATTCACTAAATCTGTTCATCTATTCTATTTCAAATTTTGGTGGTTGTAAAGACCTTTTTTCGCGTCGCCAAAAAACGCTCAGGAATATAGCCAGAAATATAACTGTAGCCAAACCCCCAAGCTTCATAATATTCATGGCAACGGGAACATAACTTTGAGACGCCGGGTCGTACGTAAAACAGTAAAAAAGTACTCTATCGAGAGTATTTCCGATGGTGCCGTCGGCAGCTTCAAACAGGGCATTACGCAAGTCGAACTCACGGAAAACGGCGCCATAAAGATATCTTGTTACAACTCCCTGCGGACTGATCAGCATGATACTTGCAAGGTGAAGATACTCCCCGGTGGCTTCATGGAACGTGTAACGGAAACCAACGGCATCCGTTAGTTTTTTTATACTTTCCTCTGGCCCGGTTAAAAAATGCCATCCATCTTCAGTACCTACCCGGTTAAAATCGCGAAGATACATTTCTTTGGTTTGAGCTGCAAGTTCGTATGATTCGCGCGGATCAATGCTGAATGATATAATGGTATACTCTCTTCCGGGACTCCATGCAAGTTCGTTTACCACCTTGAATACTGCATCCAGTACCAGACTGCATAAAACGGGACATTCATAGTAAAGCGGGTTTAATAGTACCGGTTTCCCGTCTTCGATAAGGTCGCCCAGGAGTACCGGGTTTCCGTCAGAATTGATAAACTCAATATCCAGCGGTATGGTATTTCCAAGCTTTTCGTCCACTCCAATTTCCTGAAGTATGGCAGGAGTGCCCTGGTTAAGCTGGGCGTGTGCAGTACTCAAAATGGAAAACACTGTAATCATGGTAAAGATTATCAGTGTGTATCTCATAATGGGTTTTTAAATCTACTCGTTTGTTAAAATCGTGATTGCGCTGTCAATCGGTATTCTGTAAATGCCTTCTTCCGGATCAACGACTCCGAATGATTCTAGACGGGCACGATCACTTTGCTGAAGTTCATGAATATCGAAAAAAATACTTTGCTGAAATCGTTCCTGAATAGCGCTTGTTCTGTTAAACTCATGCATGAACATGATACCTACGATAAACAAAACCACGGACACTGTACCAAAAATGGACCAGAATGTCAGGCGCTTGTAATTCAGGTTATCGAATGTAGCACCATATTCCAATGATTTAATAAAATCTTCGGTAGCCTCTAAAGAAACTTCATCGTAGTCACTAACGGATGAAGCTGAAGTTTCATGCATCCACGAACGAATTTCTTCTTCGGTAACCCCGTGTTGTTCTGCAAGCTTTCTTAGTACTTCATCTCCGGCATTTTTTGCTTTTTCGGCAATTTGCGCCTTTTCAACATCAGAAAGTTTTTTGGGTTTATCGCTCATAACAGATCGATTTACAGATAACAGATTATTGGTGATAGTGTTTGCTCAGTGAAGCGGGTAATTGCGGGTCATTGACCGGCACCATTTTATGCTTCTTAAGGCGTTGGAAAAAGAGGCCCATAAATATACCGCCAAGCCCTATAAATGTAGCAAAGTCGAGCCAGCTGATGGAAACACCACTGTGGCTAAATACCGGCATTACGATCCAGTGCAATTCGATAATGTGCATGGCTATAATGAGTACGGAAGTAAATCCGAGAATCTTGTGATTGTGTTTGAGATCACGGTTCAGCAATACGATAAATGGAATCACAAACCGGCCAATGATGAGCATATAAGACACAATAGCCCAGCTTCCTTCCATGCGGTGATAGAACCAGAGGGTTTCTTCAGGAATATTTGCATAATAAATCAATAAAAACTGGCTGAATGCGATATAAGCGTAGAAAACAGTAAAACCGAAAAACCATGCTCCGAGATCATAAATATGAGCTTTACCGATCGTATTATTTAAAATTCCTTTTCTGTGAAACCAGAAAATCATGAGAATCAGAATAGGAAAGAGTACCTGGAAACTCATTGCAAAGAAATAGACACCGAACATTGTTGAAAACCAGTGCGCATCAAGCGACATCAGCCAGTCAAAGCTTGCAAAAGCTACGGTTAATGAAAAAATGATAATTCCCGGAGCACTGAGTTTTCGCAATGGGTATGTGAGGCTCCAATCGTTGGTTTCATCCATCTCAACCGAGATTTTATGTAGCCTGTAACCAAGATATCCCCAGATTCCAAAATAGATAAACTGACGGATTAAAAAGAATGGGACATTCAGATAGGGAACTTTCCCGAGCATAATTGGGTCGTTTGCAACATATTCCGTATTCGTCCATGAATAGAGGCTGCTCATGCCCAGCAATACAGGTACAAGGAATATGGACCAGATCCATATATTGGAAATAAATGATTCTGGAATTCTTCTGATAACGGTTCCCCATGATGATTTGGTAATGTGATGAATCATCACAAGTATCAGAGATGCAAGTGCAATACTTGTATAAAAAGTGAAACTGGTAAGGTATGAGAAGAAGAATTGTTCACTGTTCAAAAAATAGCCTACCAAACTTGCAATCAAGCCAACGATACCAAAACCAAAGAAGGTCTTTGTTACATCAATGTTGGCAGGGAATTGAAGTGAATCTGTTATTTTTGGACTTGTTGAAGCCATGAAATTACCTTTTTTCTATCGAGATTATTCTTCTGATAATGATCTGATGAACTCTACCAATGACAGGAGCTCACTTTCTGATAAATGTGTATAGGGAACCATAACGTTGTCGTAGCCCTGAACGATGAGTGCGCCGGGTTCAACAATGGATTCGATGAGATAAGCCTCATCTGCAATGGCACTGGTACCATCAGTGAAATTTCTTTCAGAGCCATAAAGCCCTGCCATTGTCGGGCCAACACCTGATGTGCCATCAAGCGAATGGCATGCCTGGCAGGCATTTCGTACAAAGAGTGCTTCTCCTCTGCTTGCAGTGATCTCCTCACTTGCACCGGCTGCACGTGCAGCAGCCAATGCTTCCAGACGAGCCTGTTCATCATCAAAGATGCTTCTCAGCTCTGCAAGGTCAACATCAAACCTACCCATTTCATCAGCAGGCACATACTGGCTGCGTTGTAATGCGCGTACATATGCTACAATGGCCCAGCGGTCTTCAACCGGGATTTGAGTGGCATAGGAGGGCATATTTCGGATACCATTAGCAATGGCTGAATAGATCTCGCCATCTGGCATGGAACGGCTCATATCTGAATGGAAAGTTGGAGCAGGGACGTAGCCATAACCACCGGTCATAATAATGCCCCTGCCATCACCGGTGCCGCCGTGGCACATCTTGCAGAAAATGTCATAGCGTTCTCTTCCGCGATTCAGGAATTCCCGTGTCAGTTCAAACGGAATTTCGGATATATATTCACCGTCGTCGCCGATGCCTTCAAATAATACTGAATCATGACGCAGGTTTCCTCTGGCAATTGTCCCTTCAACCGGCATTCTCATTGCCATTCCATCTTCAAAGAAAGGATTTTCCTGCTGGGCATTGAAACGCTCCTGGAAGTTCATATTAAAATGGTGCCTGATCGGCGGCTTGTCAGACAATTGCCCCCGGCATGAAATAATCATCACCGAGATCAATAAAAGTGCGCTGATATGTTTTAAAGCCAGTTTCATGTTCTGTACAATCTTAAATATTTAAGTAGGATGATTTACTCATCATAAATCGATTCGATATTTGAGGCCCCTGCATCAGCAAGAAGTTTCCTGACTTTTTCGGGCTCAAACTGGGGATCTTCCGATTCGATACATACAAAAAATCCGTCGTCGGTTGCTTTCTTAAAATTTTCGGAATTAAACAGCGGATGGTTGAATCGGGGCAACCCATTCAGAAAGAACATACCGAATACTGCACCAAACGCTGCAAGCAGTACAGTGAGCTCAAATAATACAGGAACCCACGCCGGAAAGTTAAAGAGAGACTTGCCGCTGATATTAAGCGGGTAATCTATAACCATCATATAATAAATCATCAGGAATGCTCCCGTTAATCCCAGGAAGCCATGACCGGCCACAATCCAGCCGAGTTTCGATTTACTAAGGCTCATAGCCCGATCCATGCCATGTATAGGGAACGGGCTGAAGGTATCAAAGTGCCTGTAGCCATTATCTTTTACCAGCCTTGCAGCATCCATCAGTTCCTTAGGATTTCTGAACTCGGCAAGTATGCCGTAAAGTGTTCTGTCTGTTTTTATTGTTTCCATCGCTTACATACTTTAAACAGATTTTCTATTAGGTTCAGGTATTTCAACTTTTGGCGGCACAAACTCACCCTTATCATTGTAATTATGCGGGTCGGCTTGTGGCATAACACCCTTCAGTTCAGCAACAGCTACCATAGGAAGGAATCGAAGGAACAAAAGGAAGAATGTAAAAAAGAGGCCGAATGTGCCAACATAAGTTGCAACGTCCCAGATTGTGGGAGAGTAATAACCCCATGATGAGGGTAAAAAGTCTGTAGAAAGTGAAGATACTACAATTACAAATCGTTCGAACCACATTCCTATGTTTACAACAATGGATATGATAAATGTGAAGGCAACATGTCTTCTGAGTTTTTTCGACCAGAAGAACTGTGGCGACAGTACGTTACAGGCAATCATGATCCAGTATGCCCATGCATATGGGCCGGTAGCTCTAAGGATAAAGATCGCCTTCTCATACTCAACGCCTCCGTACCATGCGATAAAAAACTCCATCGCGTAGGCAAAACCCACCATTGAACCGGTTACGAGAATAATGATATTCATCTTTTCGATGTGGTCAACCGTCATGATATCTTCAAGCCCATAGATTTTCCGGCAGATTATCATAAGAGTAAGCACCATTGCAAAACCAGAGAATACTGCGCCGGCAACAAAGTAAGGCGGGAAAATGGTGGTATGCCAGCCGGGAATGATGGATACGGCAAAGTCGAAAGATACAATAGTGTGAACCGAGAGAACCAATGGAGTTGCAAGGCCGGCGAGAATCATGTACGATTTTTCATAATTCCACCAGTGGCGGTTGCTTCCGCGCCATCCGAGGGCGAAAGTTCCGTACAGAACCTGGCCAACTTTGCTTTTTATCCGGTCGCGGATGGTTGCCAAATCAGGAATAAGGCCAACGTACCAGAAGAGCAGAGACACCGTAAAATAGGTTGAGACGGCGAAAACGTCCCATAGAAGGGGGCTGTTAAAGTTTGGCCACATGGCCATGGAGTTTGGAATCGGAAATACCCAGTAGATAACCCAGATACGGCCCACGTGAATAGCCGGAAAAATACCGGCACACATCACGGCAAATATGGTCATGGCCTCCGCAAAACGGTTGATGGCTGTACGCCAGCCCTGGCGAAACAGAAATAGAATGGCGGATATGAGTGTACCGGCGTGGCCTATACCTACCCACCACACAAAGTTAATAATTGCCCATCCCCATCCTACGGGTTGATTCAATCCCCAGATACCTGTTCCTTCCCAGAACAGCCAGGCGATGGAGACCAGCATTACCAGCAGCAAAATATTGGAAATACCGAATGCTATGTACCATCCCATCGGAGTTGGCCGCATATTGATATCGGTAACCATCGCTGTGATATCCTTAAAGCCATGGTTGCCTTTTACAAGAGCGGGCTCCGGAACGTATTCGTACGTTTTACTCATGTTAAATCAGTTGCAATGTTTTCCTTATTGATTGAATTAGCTCAATTCAGGGTTTTGATTTGTTAATCTTGCGAGATAGGATGTACGTGGCCGGACATTTATCTCTTCAAGCATCACATAATTTCTGTCGTTGCTCTTTGTTTTTGATATAATGCTGTTCGCATCTGTCAGATCACCGAATGTAATGGCATTTGCAGGGCAAGCCTGCTGACATGCCGTCTGAACGGTGCCATCAGCCGGTTTTTTGGAACCAGTCGCGATTTTCGACTTAATCTTCGCTTTGTTTACACGCTGTACACAGTAGGTGCACTTTTCGATCACACCACGGAAACGTATCGTAACCTGCGGATTCATCGCCATCTGGATGATTTCAGGATCATCTCCTGTTGTGAGATACTCTTGTGTGTAATTAAAGAAGTTGAAACGCCGAACTTTGAACGGGCAGTTGTTGGCACAATATCGTGTTCCTATACAGCGGTTGTATGTCATCTGATTGATGCCATCCTCACTGTGTGTGGTTGCAGCAACCGGACAAACCTGTTCACAAGGAGCCAGCTCACAGTGCATACATGGCACTGGCTGATGATATGCCTTCGGATTATCAGGATCCCCCTCAAAATAGCGATCGGTTCTGATCCAGTGCATTACCCTGCGGCGGCCAACTTCTCTTTTCCCGATTACAGGGATATTATTTTCAGCCTGACACGCGATAGTACAGACTCCACAGCCAAAACATGAGTTCAGGTCGATTGCCATACCCCATTGAGGCTGGTGATCGGGCCCGTATTGCTCTGTAAACAGGGATATTGGCCCCCTGTCGTCTCCTTTTGCAAGTGCCTCTTTCATGCCGGGCACTTCAAAGCCATGGAAACTCTTGAATGTGGCAAATTGCGGATTCTCTTTGTACTCGGCGAGAGTGGCGGTTCGGATCATATCGCGCCCTTCAAGTGAGTGATGATCCTGAACACATGCAATTTCATAGGTAGTGCCGGCAGATTCAACAGATGCCTGCTGATAAAAGAGGTTTTCAGTTGTTCGGAGTGGATAAGTGTTTACCCCGACGCCATCGGCTACCCGCCCAATATTTTCACGGCCATAGCCTACTGTAAGTGTGATGGAATCATCGGCATGACCGGGCTCAATCCATGCGGCTATTTCGACAGACTGGCCACCGGCGTTAATGCGGACTTTCGGAACCCGGTTATGACGGAAACTGCGTTCCGGGTTGATGCCAATTTTTCGGGCTGTAGCAGCACTCATCAGCGCAACGTTATCCCATGTGATCTTGGTCATTGGTTCCGGAAGCTCCTGAAGCCATCCGTTGTTTGCAAACCTGCCATCGAACAGCCTTACATCCGGCCTGATCGAAATTTCAATTCCATCGATAGAACCCCTGTTCAGAGCGGATTGAACTGAGGTTGAAAAATCTGTGCTGATGGATACTTGTTCTGAGGAGAATCCACTCTCAGAGTCAATGCCATCATGAAGAATTTCTTCCCATCTTCTGTCAAAATCACTTGAAATGACGCTGTTCCAGGTTTCCTGAACAAGGCCGTGTCCAGAGGATAATTCACCGGTAAGGATCGTGTTTAAGAACTCGATATCGCTGAGTCCGCCAAATAGTGGCTGGATTTGCGGCTGTATAATAGACCTTTGTCCGGTAAAAGACAGACCATCACCCCACGCTTCCAGAAAATGAGCACGGTTCACGTGCCATGAACATAATCGTGAAGTTTCATCAACATAATCAGAAAGGTTCAGCGTGGTGCCTGCATTCCCCAGAGCAGCTGCAAAATCGAGATCAGCAGGAGCATTGTAGGCAGGATTTGCACCAACAATGATAACAGTGTCGTATACACCGGCTTTCATCTGATCTACAGCATCGAGGAAAGCCTGATTTTCATCCCTGTTTTCACGATAAGGCAGCTCATGGTAGGTTACCGTATTTCCGGAATTTCCTAATGCAAGATTAATGGCTGCAACTGCAGCATGTGTTTCCGGCTGATGTTCAGCACCAACGGTGACAATAGAGTTGCCCTG
>PWLN01000033.1 GCA_003559375.1 Balneolaceae bacterium
ATGCAAGAAGCTGGATAGTTAATAGCCCTGTAATTCCCATGATGAATGTAGAAATGGTATGGGTTTTAAGAGCGGTTGCAGTGTCCATTTCTGAGAATTTGGCAACCACCCAGAAATAACTGTCGTTCACATGAGATACCGTAAGTGACCCTGCCCCGATAGCCAATACAACCAGGGCCTTTCCGAGTGTGGAATCAAAACCGAGCGGTTCAAGAAGTGGAACAGTAATTGCTGCTGCGGTGATAATGGCTACGGTTGAGGAGCCCTGGGCTGTTTTAAGAAAAGCAGCAATAATAAACGGAATCAAAACACCAAGCCCTCCAATTTCTGCAAACCGTGCTGCAAATTCGCCAAGATCCGTTTCTCTTAGCACAGCACCAAATGCACCACCTGCTCCTGTAATCAGAATAATTATGCCTGCTTTTTTCAGGGCTTCTTCAAGCCAGCTGTTCTGAATCCTTTTTTCACCACCGCCAACCATAAAAAAGGCAAAACATACCCCGGTAAGAAGGGCAATGATCGGGTCACCCATAAAACGAAATGCATCAAAAAACCATGCTTCACCAAATGGTTTAGCAGGCAGCTCTGCTATCGATTTCATTGCAATTAAGAGGATGGGAATCATGATGGGTATGATTGCCCAAAAAAATGATGGCGGTTGTATATTTGAATCGGTTTTCTCTTCATTAAACTCAAACTCGATAGTGTAATTTTTGCAAAAACGTGTTGCCCAAATGAGTGCCGCTCCCATTACAGGAATCGATACGATCAGGCCCAGGATAAGAACCCATCCTATGTCGGCGCCAAGTGTGGCTGCCGCTGCCAGCGGGCCTGGAGTTGGCGGTACAAACACGTGTGTAGCATAAAGGCCCGATGCCAATGCGACAGCCAGTACTGCGAGTGATATTCCGGCGCGTTTGGCAATGGCTTTATTTAAAGCAGAAAGAACGATAAACCCGGAATCGCAAAAAACCGGGATTGAAACGATATAACCGGTCATCCCCATGGCAAGGGGTGAGTTTTTTTCACCAACTTTTTCGAGAATTTTTGCTGCAAGTACTTTGGCTCCACCGCTTCTGTCAAGATACTCCCCGATAATAGCACCGGCAGCAATCACAATTCCAATACCACGCAGCGTTGCCCCAAATCCATCAGCCAGTGCTCCGGCAAGTATGGCCGCGTCAAGGCGTGCTGCAAATCCCATCATGATGGCTCCTGCCATGAGGGCAAGAAATGGGTGCAGGTTATACCTAACGGTGATCCAGACAATAAAAACAACAACAAGCAGCAGCCAAATAAATAAACCCATTTGCCGGTTATTTAATAATTTTAAACTGGCTCAATATAATGCAAAGAGAATCAGAATGTAAAAAGACAAGCGCATTGGAAATGTTTTATTGAAATTTCCGTAAAAAAATTCCGAAAGGCCGAAAAAGGTAAAAAAAGACCGGAAATGGGGGAATAAAGTTGTATTTAAGATCCTGTCGATTGAACGTAACAAGACGAAATACATCCATTTTGTACCGCAGTTTTGGTGATAATGACATTTTATATTGTATTGCCTTTACGGTTTCAAAGAATGTTAAATTCATTTGATCAGACGCACTTTTTATTTGATTCAACATATAATTACCTGTTTTACCGCAACCGGAAATTTCGCAAGGCAACAATTCACATTGCGGAAAATAAGACTCGATTGCCCGATTGCAGACACAGACAAAACGTCCTGCATTCATTTCTTTACTTAGTTTCAAAAAAACCTCCCGGTCTATATGCAACCGGACTAGCATTTCCCTGATATCCGTCAGCCATTTAAGCCTGAACCAGGCATGCATGCTGCCGTGTATAACGAGATAAAGCAACTCAAACTCGTTTGTAAAACAGTTATAACTTTTCCCCGTCAACTCTCTTTGTTCGATATGATCAAGGATAAGACCCCATTCCAAATCTGGTGAAATTAGCCTGTCTGAAAAAAGCTTCCAGTGAATCTCAACGGTAATACCGGTTTTGGGGTGACGCATATCAATATGCTTCCCGTATTGGAGATACATTCTCTGCCTTTTCTTTTTTGCAGGCCAATCCGATGTAACAAATTCAAAACCTTGAAATGTTAGAATTTCGATAAATTTTTCAACTAATTCCGGTTTCGTCAAAAAATCAAAATCACGCCAAATTCTTACAACGGGATCGCCATAAATCCGATGAGATAACAGTGGGCCCTTTAGTACCACGTACCAAAGGTTCTGTTCATCAAATTTTGTGGTGAGTTCAAGAAAACTGCTCAGTTTTTGCAGTTGTATAAGTTTTTCGTGCAAATACTCTTTGCCAGAATTTTCATGCAAAATGTCATCAATTTGCTGATGGGAGAGGCGGTGGCGGCTACGTAATGTAGCCCTGCTTAGGTTTGTAATCATTCTTTGAACTATTCATTATTAAAAAATAATACTGAATATTGTGAATTGGATAAAACGGTTTGGTTGGAGGATGGTGTGCCGCTGGCTTCACGTTTTTTAGCCAATTACAGGTGTACGATGATTATAGGCCTATTACAATGACCCATTATTTTTTCACTTTTCGAGCAATTATTTGATCTTATATTCGGGTAGAATAGGGGAAGTTCAGGGCATTAATTCAAATTGGATTAACCCTCGCTTTTCCAGATCAGGGAGAAAGCCAATAAGTTCCTCGAGACATTTTTCTTTACTGATATCAAACTTTCCGGTTAATATGTCACACATCTCTTCAATAGTTTTTGACTCTTCCAGATTGTTCCAGATTACTGAAGCCACTGTGTTCATACCATAATATTTACCAGCATCTGAATCAAACATAACTAACTCATCATATATAGGTGAAGCGAGAATCTTTTTTGTTCGAACTAAACGTGTATCCGGTTTCATGCTTTTGCTGATTCATCATTTATTTCAGAATTTATGAAAACATCGAAACCACAACAAATTCTGATGCATTTTCACCACCAAGAATGATATCTTGCCCTACCCGGAGCCAGGCATGGGCTTGTAATTTATTTTTGTTATCCTTTTTGACACCAAAATATACTGTGCTATCAATTTTCTTACGATTCATCAATATTTTACCGGCTGCAGCCTGAACCAGGCAGGTTGATTTCCAGGGCATAAACCGACTCATGGTTTTAATATATCTGGCGATAGTTCTCACATATTCATCATGAATATGCAATACACTAGTTGACGATTCTCTACCGGTTTCACCCAAAAAGTGTGAGATGGCTTTAAACGGTAAAAAAATAAGCACTCTGAAAAAAACAAGTAGATAAAGAATCCTGAAAAGTAACCGTTTATCAGAAAATGATTTTTTCCAAAAAATGAGACTAATAGCCTTAATTGTTTTAAAATATGTCTTCATATTCGATCAACAAAGAAACATTCAATCAGGATACCTATTTATTAATACTAAAAAATTTCGATTATATCTCTCAATACAAAGCTAATAATATTCAATTTACAACCTCCTTATCCTGATATTCCTGAATTTCACCTCATCACCGTGATCCTGGAGCCCGATGTGCCCGGATGGTGCATTTCCGAATGATGGATGGCATTCAAATTTTGTGGCACGTACCATATTGTACCATTCAGCCGTCCAGCGTTCAAATTCAACGACCATTTCACCGTTTTGCCAGTATTCCATTCTGGGGCCATCCGAAACAATCTTTGCACTGTTCCACTCGCTATGAGGTTTTGCGTTTTGAGGCACTGCAGGTTTCATATCATAAAGTGCGCCGGCGTATTGATTGGCATTCAGATTATCATAGGCATCGTTATCGAGAATCTGCATCTCAATGCCCGACCAGTATATCGCTATTCCGGGCTGTTCCACCACATGATGAAATATTCCGCTGTTTCCGCCTTCCGAAATCATCCATTCCAGTGAAAGTTCGAAATCGGAATATTTCTCTTTCGTAATGATATCGAGCGGGCCAGGACTTTCGCCTGCAACCGGCCTGAAAATCAGAACCCCATCTTCAACCGTCCATCCCTGAGCCGGAAATGTTTCCATATTATAGCCACGCCACTGATCGGTCGAAACCCCGTCAAAAAGCAATTCCCAGCCTTCTGCGATCTCGGCTTCTGTTAACTGGTTAAAAGTTGGGTTCTCATTATCAGAATCGCTGATGGCATGAAGTGGCTGAGTAATCAGGAGAGATAGGATAAGGGCAGCGGATATACAAATTTTCATTATAATGGGAGTCTATGGTTGAATATTATCTTTTAATGGCAGGAATGTATTAAATGAATCGGCAGAGTAAAAAATAAAATGGAAAAAAATTGTAATTCAGCTCCACATCAGTGCACTTGTGCCTATGGTAAAACGTTTTAAAATATAATGAACAAGCCAAACTAAGGGCTCATCTTTTCGCTGCGCGGGGAAAAGATGAGCACTTCGTGTACAAAAAATGAGCTCGACTTCGCTACCAATGACAGATTACTGGGAAATGCTGTCTTCCGGCTTGAGTCGACGATTTTATCTCTCCCAATACAACCCTTGTCTTATGGCATCAATAACTTCTATCAGCAATCCCTCGACAAAGGTTTTCCTGTACGCTTGAAATCCCCCCAACCCCCTTTAAAAAAGGGGGAGTTTATTCGGGATTTGTTTTCGGCATGCTATTCAATCCGTCAGCTAAAG
>PWLN01000289.1 GCA_003559375.1 Balneolaceae bacterium
ACTTCACTTACCTATACAAAAACGCGAGAATATGGAGTCTAATAAATCTTCGGTTGTGATCTCACCTGTAATTGTACCGAGCTCTTTTAATGCAGCACGAAGGTCTACCGATAAAAAATCTCCTGTTAAACCCTGATCGAGTGCATGAATTGCATGGTTAATGAAATTACTTGCTTTCTGAAGGGCATCTCGGTGGCGTGAGGAGGTAACAAGCAGGCTGGATGTGTCATAATCCTTATTTTCAAGCGCTCGCTGTTTCATCAGCTTTTTTAACTCTTTGATATTTTGCTCTTGCCTTGCGGAAATTTTTAAATCAAAATGTAATTGTTTTGCTTGTTGTTCCACGCTTTTTGTGTCTGGCATATGCACTAAATCAATTTTTGTACCGATAAGTATGAATGGGGTTTGAGCCGCTTGTTTCTGAAAAGCGGCAATTTCGTTGATTTCTTTCACATCAATGGGTAGTGAGAGATCCTTCAGGTAAACCACGAGGTCGGCCTTCTCAAACGCTTTTTGAGAACGCTTTACTCCTTCGGCTTCAATGATATCATCAGTTTCACGAAGGCCTGCTGTATCAATCAGTTTAAAAAGCAAACCATCGTAACTCCAGTCAGCATCGATTGTGTCGCGTGTGGTTCCTGCTATATCGGTCACAATAGCCCTGTCGGTTCCTACCAGTGTGTTCAGCAGGGTTGATTTTCCGGCATTTGGCCGGCCTATAAATACAGTTTTAATTCCGTCTTTTACCAGGCGTCCTGTCTCGTAAGTATCAAGCAGGACTGAAATCTCATGGTTAAGCCCGGAGAGCAATGTCTGGAGTTGTTTCTTGTCGGCAAATTCAACATCCTCCTCAATAAAATCCAATTCGAGCTCAACCAATGCCGTAGCATCAATTATTTGTTGTCGGAACAACCTGATATGCCTGCCAAGCTTTCCTTCGAGCTGCTGATGAGCCGCATCAACTGCTTTGATGCTTTTTGCATGTATGAGATCGGCCACAGCTTCAGCCTGACTGAGTTCCAGTTTTCCATTTAAAAAAGCACGCTGTGTAAACTCACCGGGCTCGGCAGCGCGTATTCCTTGTTCCAGGATAGTTTCAAGAACGGCCTGTGTAATCAAAACTCCGCCATGACAGGAAATTTCTACTGTGTCTTCACCTGTATACGATTTAGGTGTACGAAATACTGTAGCCAGTACTTCATCCAAAACCTGGCCATTTCTTTTCACAATTCTACCGAAATGAACCGTGTGTGTTGGGGCGTCATTCAGATTTTTTCCATTGAAACAATTACCAACTTTTTTAATCGCATCCCTTCCGGAAACCCGGATTACGGCGATTCCGCCTTCTCCGACAGGTGTGGCAATTGCAGCAATTGGCAGTCTGTGGCTTATTTTACTCATGATGGCATAAAAGTCTTAATGTAATACAGATAATAAATTACTATAAAATTCCTTCAAATTATCAGTTCATAAATGTTTGAATTTCATGATAATTAATTCTTCAATGAATGTATTGGTTTCCCAAACGACGATCTGCTATTTTGAACAGACTGAATTTTATCATGATTATTGCCTGTAACTACTGATTCTACTTCATGAGGACCAAAGCAACGTTTTTAAAAAGTGCATTTGCATGGCTTACGATATTTTTTGTACTTGTTGCCGCTCCTCTGGTGCTTGCGCTGATTGGCCATCAACAGGAGAGCCGTGGTTTTTGGATAGAGTTCGGGGTAGGTCTCGGATTTGTTGGCCTTGCCATGATGGGCCTTCAGTTTTTGCTTACAGCGAGATACAGTAAGATAGGATTTCCTTTCGGGATGGATGAATTACTGCAATTTCATGGCCAGGCCGGCTATTTTGCCTGGGGATTTATCATGACTCATTTTTTTGTGCTGCTGTTATCAAACACTGACTTCCTTGAATTTCTTGACCCAAGGGTTAATTTTCTTCGGGCATTGGCTCTGTCATCTGTGATTATTGCTGTTACGGCTTTGATTGTTCTCACACTGTGGAGAGAAAAGTTCGGGCTGATTTATGAGTGGTGGCGGCTTTCACATGGATTGCTTGCCCTATTTGTAGTATTAGTAGGTACTGTACACATTATGCAAGTCGGGTTTTATGTGTCCGAATTATGGCAACAAGTAACCTGGGTTGGTTTTTCAGTTATTGCAATGGGCCTTCTTGTTCATAACAGGGTATTTAGGCCCTGGCAAATGAGCAGAAAACCTTATGAAGTAATTTCGGTAAAAAAGGAAGTTGATGAGATATGGAGTATCGTACTGGAAGCGAAGGGGCATCAGGGATTTACTTTTCGTGCCGGACAGTTCGCATGGGTTACACTTGGAGACACACCTTTCAAGCTTCAGCAACATCCGTTCACTATCTCGTCCAGTGCTGAAAAGAAATCCCGGATCAGGTTTACCATCAAAGAGCTTGGAGATTTTACTTCTGAAATTTCATCAATTAAACCCGGATCAGGTGCATTCGTGGAAGGGCCATATGGTAATTTTACACTGAGTGAAAGCACAGCTACACATAACATATTTATTACAGGGGGTATTGGAATCACTCCTGCCATGAGTATTTTAAATACCCTTCGTGACCGGCGCGATACTCGCAAAATGACACTTATTTATGGATCTCCAAACCGGGAACAGACTCCTTTTTTTGAGGAACTGAAAGTTTTATCTGCAGAATTAAATTTGCAGGTAATACATGTATTCGAAGATGCTGAGGAAAATCCGGAAGGTGAAAAGGGTTTCATTACAGAAAAAATTCTAAAGAAATACACTCCCGGAAACTTTGCAAGTTGCGAATATTTTATTTGCGGCCCGCCAGCCATGATGAATGCTGTTGAGCCTGTGATTTCAGGTTGGGGCGTACCGGTTCACAAAGTACATTCTGAGCGTTTTAACATTGTTTGAAATCATAATAAACTATGCTTCATTTACTGATAAAGAGAACCGTAATATTTCTCGTAGTTCTTTTATTAATTGCTATCGCAGTTTTTGCTTTGCAGTAATCATTCTATAAGATTAGAGAGGTATTTTAGCACTAAACATGTCCCTGTGCAAGCATAGCATCAGCAACCTTAATAAAACCTGCGATATTTGCTCCCTTCATGTAATTCAAATCTTCTCCATTGGAGCCGTATTGGATACACTTTTCATGGATGGATTTCATGACTTCGATCAGCTTTTTATCCACTTCTTCATAAGTCCATGAGAGCCGTCGGGCATTTTGAGACATTTCCATACCGGAAACAGCTACTCCACCTGCATTCGAAGCTTTTCCCGGGGCATAAAGCACCCGGGATTTTTGTAAAAGTTTGATTGCAGCATCCGTGCAGGGCATGTTCGCTCCTTCGGCCACACAGGATACACCGTTTTCGATCAAGCTTTCAGCGTCTGATTCGGTTAACTCATTTTGTGTGGCACAAGGTAATGCGATATCACATTTCAACTTCCAGGGTTTACCCTCTTCAAAGTCACAGCCAAATTTTTCCGCATATTTCTCAATACGGTTATGCCGTTCACGCTTCAATTCTTTGATATAATCCAGCTTGTTTTTGTTAATCCCATCTTTATCATGGATAAATCCGTTTGAATCAGACATAGCGATAACTTTGGTTCCTTTTTCAATAGCCTTCTCACAAGCATATTGGGCTACATTACCCGATCCGGAGATTATCACGGTTTTTTTGTCCATTGAATGCCCGTGATGATTTAACATTTCCTCAACAAAATAGAGAAGGCCAAACCCGGTAGCCTGAGGCCGGATTGCAGATCCACCGTAATCAACTCCCTTTCCGGTAATAACTCCCGTAAATCGTGAAGTTAAGCGCTTATACTGGCCATAGATAAAACCAATTTCCTTTTCGCCCACACCAATATCACCGGCCGGAATATCTTTTTCACTGGAAATGTGACGATATAATTCGGAAATAAAACTTTGACAAAAGCGCATTACTTCTGTATCCGTTTTACCTTTGGGATCAAAATCTGACCCTCCTTTTCCAGCTCCAAGATTTAATCCGGTTAATGAATTTTTGAAAATCTGTTCGAATGCCAGGAACTTGATAATGCTCAGGTTTACTGACGGGTGAAACCGCAGGCCGCCCTTGTATGGGCCGAGAGCACTGTTAAACTGAACGCGAAAACCGCGGTTCACCCTGTGATTTCCATCCCGGTCTTCCCAGGGCACTCTGAACATGATAACCCTTTCGGGTTCGATCAATCGTTCGATAAGGCCAATATTTTCATATTTCTTATTCTCCCTGATAAATGGTATGATTGTTTCCATTACTTCATAAACAGATTGTTTAAAAGCGGTTTGACCCGGATCGCGCTGATCAATCAATTCAAGGATTGCTTCAAGGGTAATTTCTTTTAACTGTATATCAGACATATTCATTACTATGGGTTAAATTCCCAGTTATTCACCGGGGAGGATAGTTCATTGGAAAAGGATTATTTCACCTGGCTTCATCACGGAAATCCTTCTTTTTAAATCTTCTGTTTATAAAGAATTGCTGGTAAACCGGGATTTAAACCGATGCACACCAGGGCTTTTAAGGCATGGTGTAAATTTTGGTGAAAAGATAAGGATAATTATATCTTAAAATCTTAAAAAAAGAATACTATTGATTTTGGATGATAATGCCTATCAGTTGTCTTTATTTAAACGGCGTTCTTTTGCCAATCTTTTTTTGCCGAAAAGTACTTTTTCAATTTCAACCAAAATGAATACCGCTGCTCCGCTCATTAACGGAAACACCCAATAGGTAAGTTCAAGCGGATAAGTTCCGAACCATTCATGCATGAATGGTGCATAGGTAAAAATGATCTGAAATATGATCAATACGCCTGCTGCAATAAAGGCATATTTATTTGTGAAAAAGTCTTTACCGATTGATACTTCATACATTTTCCGGCAGTTGAACAGATAGAAGAGTTGTCCGGCTACAAGGGTATTAACTGCAATTGTACGGGAGGTTTCAATTTCGTAGCCATTGTCCATAAGCCAGTAATAAAGTGCGAGTGTCATTCCGCCAATCAATACAGATACAAATACAACACGCCACAAAAAATATGCACCCAGAATAGGCGCCCCTGTTTTTCTTGGCGGGCGGCTCATCACACCTTTTTCAGTAGGCTCAAAAGATAGTGCCAGTGCCAGTGTTACTGCCGTAACCATATTCACCCATAATATCTGTACCGGGGTTATTGGCATAACGATTCCCATAATAACAGCCGCCATAATGACCAAAGATTCCGCACCATTTGTTGGTAGAATAAAGAGGATGGCTTTTCGCAAGTTGTCGTAAATGGTACGCCCTTCTTCTACTGCACTGGCAATAGATGCAAAGTTGTCATCAGCCAATACCATTTCCGAGGCTTCCTTGGTTACTTCGGTTCCTTTAATTCCCATGGCAATTCCAACATCGGCGCGTTTGAGGGCCGGTGCATCGTTTACCCCGTCGCCTGTCATGGCGCAGATCAGATTTTCGGCCTGAAGCGCTTTAACAAGCCGCAGTTTGTGCTCAGGGCTTGTTCTGGCAAACACATCAAATTTAACTACCGCTTTACGCAAATCTTCATCACTCATCTCTTCCAGCTCAGCGCCACTGATTGCATTTTCACCATCACCAATCCCAATTTCCTTACCAATGGCTTTAGCGGTAACCACATGATCACCAGTAATCATTTTTACACGGATTCCGGCTTCCTTGCATACTTTAATCGCTTCTATAGCTTCCTCGCGCGGAGGGTCAATAATTCCGATAATCCCGGAAAAAATCAGCCCTTCACGGATATCTTCATGCTCTATGGTTGTTTTATCAGTTTCTGCATCTTTATAGGCAGCTGCAATTAAACGGCGGCCATTTTCAGCCTGTTTTTGCATCTCATTTTCCCAGAAATCCCGGTCTATTGATGAAATACCGTTATTGGATTTCTCCTTATCACACAAATCGAGAAGTATCTCCGGTGCCCCTTTTACAAATATTCGCTTACTGCCGTCATCAAGCTTATTGAGGGTTGCCATGTACTTATGTTCGGATTCAAAAGGTATAACATCCACTCTTTCCGGTTTAAATGAGTCGAGCCCTGCCTTGTAAGCCAGTGTAATAAGCGCGGCTTCTGTGGGGTTTCCACTGATCACCCATTCACCATCCCTCTCTTTTAAAGACGCTTCATTGCAAGCACGAACAATTTTAATGAGGTCTGACAGATCAGGAGTATCTTTGGGTGAAATTTTCTCATCTCCTTTTTTTATTTCACCTTTCGGTTCGTAACCGGTACCAAGAATATCATAAAAAGCACCAGATGTCACCACAGATGTAGCTGTCATCTCATTTCGGGTTAGTGTTCCGGTTTTATCGGAACAGATCACGGCAACAGAGCCAAGTGTCTCTACAGATGGCAGTTTGCGGATAATGGCGTTTCTTCTTGCCATTGCCTGCACGCCAACGGCCAGGGTAATGGTCATAATAGCTGGAAGACCTTCTGGGATCGCAGCAACTGCAAGGCTGATAACAGCAAGGAAAAGCTCGTCCAGTGAGTAGTCGCGGAAAAAGTAGCCGAGTGCAAAAAATAGTGCAGTTGCAATAATGATCACTACAGATAAAATTCTGCCAAATGAGTCGATCTGCCGAAGCAGAGGCGTTGTAATCTTATCTACTTCGGTCATCATCTGCTTGATTTTACCAAGCTCAGTTTTGCTGCCTGTACCCACAACAATTCCTCTTGCCTGACCGTAAACGACAGAAGTACCTGAAAAGGCCATACAGGTTTGATCGCCTGGCACGGCACTTTCTTCAACAGGATCGGTGGTTTTTTCAACGGCAACTGATTCACCGGTGAGGGCCGATTCTTCCACTTGAAAATTCCGAACCTTAAAAAGGCGGATATCTGCCGGCACTTTATCACCTGATTTAAGGAATACTACATCGCCCGGTACCAGTTTTTCCGCATCAATCGTTTTGCGGGTGCCGTTCCGGATTACACTTGCTTCCAGCGAAAGCATATTTTTTATACTCTCCAAAGCTTTTTCTGCTTTCCCTTCCTGTACAAACCCGATAATAGCATTGATCAGAATCACTGCAACAATCACCCATGTATCAATCCAATGCCCAAGCAATGCGGTTACTATTGCTGCCGCCATGAGTACATAGATCAGTACATTATGGAAATGCATCAAAAAGCGGACAATTGCCGATTTCTTTTTCCCTTCGGGAAGTTTATTCAATCCGTATTTTTCAAGCCTGTTTTCAGCTTCTTCGGGTGACAGGCCGTCTCTCTCTGAGTTTAATTTCTCAAGAACCGTATCAGTATCGTGAACGTACCATTTAAGTTCTTTTGTTTCACCATCATTATTGCTCATATCAGGTTTTCAATAATATCTAAGTTAACTATTTTTCAATCTGCACAAACCAACTCAGATCTGTGCTAATGATCTAAAATCATACATATTACATAAAAAATGATTAAATACCCGATTCGTTCCTTTGTTATTCTATCCATTATCTTAACGTCAGTTCCTGCCTGTTCACCTGCTGAACAGGAAGAGGATTTGCTTACTTATCCAAATCATCATCTTCTTATAGAAGCGTGGCCCTTGATGGATCTGTTGCAAAGCACTTCTACCTGGATTTTAATTGATGCACGGGAAGAAACCAATGATGAGTTTCTACCCGGCGCCATACACTTTCCTGCAGTAAGCAATTTGACAGATGAGAATCATCCGGTTGCTTCGTTTTTAATAGGCCCTGAGGAATTTGAGGAGAAAATGAGAGAAATTGGACTGGATAATCAAACTCCGGTTATCATTTATGATGATGGAAATAATCTGGCTGCTGCACGCCTTTTTTACGCACTTGAAAATTATGGATTTTCTAATGCCTATCTGTTGAATGGCGGGATGCAGGGATGGAAAGCCAGCGGATTGCGAACGATTGACTATTCCATAACAAGGGAACGCGGATCGTTTACGATTTCACGAGAGGAACCGGTTTCCTGCGACATTACATATGTTATGGAAGCTATGAATGACCCAAACAAAATTATATTCGATGCCCGATCAGCTGACGAGTTTACCGGTGAGGATATCCGTGCAGAACGGGGCGGACACATTCCGAATGCCGTAAATCTTGAATGGAGTAAAGTACTTCAACCCGAAGGAGTGCCGTATTTTCTTCCTGCAAATGAAATTCAAAAATTACTCACTGAGCGTGGAATTACTCCGGACAAGGAAGTTATCCCTCACTGCCATACGAATGTTCGTGGATCACACGCCTATTTTACCCTGAGGCTGATGGGTTACGACTCCGTTCGTCCATATGAAGGCTCCTGGGCAGAGTATGGTAATCGTGCAGATGTGTCAATTCAGTAACCCAGGTTGCCAACCCGGAAAGAGATAATTATTAAAATCCCGGTTGGGTGATTAGAAATCTTAAATACCTTAGATATCTGCAATCGCATATCGAATTGCGGTCTTTCATGCATGAATTGAACACCGGCTCAGTACGCCCTCTCCTGGCACAAACATACATTCAGCATTTTTTATCAGGATATGCTCTCACAGAAATGCACATTTTGTATATTTAAATTAGATATGTGATTCAGCCTAATATTTTTAGACTGTAAAGCTCGTTTAGAAAAATTAAATATCTATTCAATATATAATTAATGAAAGGGTGATTATCGTGTATGATAAGTTAGCTAATCTCGAAGACAGGTGCCGGATATTCATTGAAACAGGATCCGTTCTTGATACTGCACATTATATCTATCATGTGAAACGTGTTGTTGAAAATGCAAAACTCTTGTTGAACAGGCATCCAGCCGATGCCGAAGTTGTGCTTCCTGCGGCATGGCTTCATGACTGTGTGGTACTTGCAAAAGACCACCCAAACCGGAAAAAAGCATCACAAATGGCAGCGGTTAAAGCTACCGATTTTCTTCGTGAAACCGGATATCCAGCTGAGAAACTTGATGCTGTTACTCATGCCATTATTGCACATAGTTATACAGCAGATGTAAAACCGCAAACGATAGAGGCAAAAATTGTTCAGGATGCTGACAGGCTTGATGCTCTCGGTGCAATTGGTATTGCACGTTGTATTATCGTAGGCGCGAAACTGAACCGCCCCCTTTATAATGCCGAAGACCCGTTTTGCACGGTTCGGGAACCAGATGATACGAAATGGACGATTGATCATTTCTACACGAAGCTGTTCAAATTGCCCGGTTTGATGAACACCGATGCAGCTAAGGAAATTGCAGATAAAAGAATTACATATATGAAAGATTTCCTGAACACGCTAAATGACGAAATCATCATCCGTTCAGAAATTGAAACGGATGCTTTTTGAGCTGGCCTGATTTATCAGAATCTTATAATTCTTGCAGTAATGCAGCAACCTGAGAATTGTGGAGTGGCATAACAGTGTATATGTTACGCTTGCCTTGGCAGAAGAATGTGCTATTTATTAAGTGTCAGCAAAAATTTGGTTCCAACCCCAGGTGTACTCTCAAAAGTAAGATCACCACCCATTTTCACAGCAAATTCTTTGCAAATAGAAAGGCCAAGTCCGGTGCCAATTTCACCATAACCTACGGACGCATGAACTTTCGCAAATGGCTTAAATAGTGTAGGTTGCAGGTTATAGGGAATTCCTTTTCCGTTATCTTCAACAGATATATAAACATTTTTCTCATTCTGAGAAGCACGAATAATTATCTGACCACCCTCATCTATATATTTTACTGCGTTACTAAGCAGGTTTCGAATAATCACATTAAATAATTGTTCATCCAAGTCAACGTAGATTTCCTTATCTGTTATGATTTTCAGATAAATGTCCTTGATTTCAGCACTCTGTTTAATCTTCGATACAGCTTTATTTAATAGTTCCGGTATGGATTTAAATTCCATTCTTACTTTTATACCGTCACGTTGTGACTGAGCCCACTGCAGATAATTCGTTAATGTATTTATGTCTTGTTCAAGTTGTAAATCAATTTGGCCAAGGGATTTTTCCAAATCTTCCTTATCTATTAATTTTTCACGTATTAAATAAAGAACACCTTTAATATTTGTGATTGGTGTTCTCAAATCATGCGCAAGGACAGAAAGAAGCCGGTCTTTTACATCATTCACATTACGCAGTTCCTCTGATTGACTTCTAAGAATAAGGTTAGTTTTTTTCTTTTTATGATATAAAACTATCGTTGTTAATAGTGCTGCCACAATGATTCCCAATAAAACCCATGTGATGATTGTATTGGTGCGCTGGACACGCAAACTATCCTGAAGAAGTTCAGTTCGTTCTCTTTCAGAGCGCAGACCCAAAATAGATTCTTGCCGTGCCAATGCTTCAATCCTTTCAGTCTGCGACAAACTGTCGGTCAAGTCTGTATATTGTTTTAAAAACCTGTATGCATTTGCAGAGTCACCAAAAGCAGCATAACTTTCATGGAGGTTTTGGAGGGTACCACGGATCATTTCTTTTGCATCAACCATTTCAGCAACTAATAATGCTTCAAGGTAAAGCTCAATTGCTCTTGCATAATCACCTGTTTCTGAATAAACACCAGCCATTCCGTTCTTATTGAAATAGGTTCCGATCAGGATATTGTGATCTCTGCTCATTTCAAGCGATTCCTCAAAAAATTGAAGAGACTTTGCATAATTTTCCATTTGGGAATTAAGCAACCCGAGATTGTATAGTGCCTGAATTTTTGAAAGTGAATGTCCAATCTCATCAGACAGTTCAAGTACCCGGTCATAATTCTTCTGAGCCTCATCAAACCTGCCCATATTTTTGTATAAGCCGCCAAGGCTCATGTGGTTAGTTATCTGATTCATCAGATGTCCGGTTTGCTGGTTCATATTGAGGGCACGATATAAATACTCTTCGGCGATTTCATAATTTCCCTCATTCGAATTAATGGTGCCAAGATTATCCAGTACAACTGCAATAATAAGCGTATCGTTAATTTCTTCAGCCATTTCGAGACTGGATAAATATGCATAAACAGCAGCAGGAATATCACCCAGCGACTGATAATTATTACCGATGTTCTGGGTAATTCCAATTGCCATCCGTTTTTCACCTTTTTGTTCTGCCAGCTCCAGCATCTGCAAATAAATTTCCAGGCCTCTTGTGAAATTGCCAAGCATATTGTGAGCATTGGCTAACAAATTACCAAGGGTGATTTCTTTACTGGTATTTTGATAATTAGCAATTTTATTATCAAGAAGTTGAACAACTGAATCGGGTAAGCCCCGGTCCATGTAATAGTTTCCAAGATTACTCAAAGCATATGCTTCACCTTCACGGTCGCCGAGGATATCAGCTAAATGGAGTGCTTCATTGATGTAGACCTTTGCACTGTCATAATGGTGTAATTCAAGTAAATGGTAACTCAGATCGTTAAGTTGATTAAGGTAAGTGGCATCTCTTTGAATAGTCTCTTCTTGTAAAGGTAGTATCTGTTGTTTACCAAAAGCATGATGATAATCCGCAATAAGGAAAATTATTACAGACAGCATACCAAACATCAGAGCAAGAATGGTTTTTTTATGGTTCATTTACTATGAATATATGAAAGATCTGTAATGATTTAATTCATTTAAGCCCAAACTTTTGGTACCAATTTTAATTTCATTTATATTCAACATCCGGTATAATTTTTATTAATTTTCCATCATCTTCTGCTGTTAACAGATAGAGGTAACCATCGGGCCCGGTACGAACATCCCTTACGCGGTAGCCTATAGTGAGAGCTTCCTCACCAATAACGGTTTGCCCGTCCAGTATGATTCTGCGAATCTGCTCGCCCCGTAGCCCGCCGCTGAATAAATTACCATTCCACTCTTTGAAAATTTCACCAGTATATATGGTAAGGCCGCTCGGGGCCTGGGCAGGTGTCCATACGATTAACGGATCTACCATTCCCGGTTTACTGGTATGACGTGAAATGCGGGGTCCGAAATATTCCCTGCTGTAAGTTACAAGAGGCCAACCGTAATTTGATCCGCTGGTTGCCAGGTTCAGTTCATCTCCTCCACGTGAACCATGTTCATTAGCCCAAACATTGCCGCTTCGCTTATCTGCTGTTAAACCCTGTATATTGCGATGGCCAATTGTCCAAATTTCCGGAAGTGCATTATTAATGCCCAGGAAAGGGTTATCTTCCGGAACTGAACCATCGTCACGAATTCTGATAATTTTCCCAAGGTGTGCGGTTAACTTTTGTGCATAATCCCTGCTGAGAGTTCCATCGATTGAACTTGGCCGGTTGCCACCATCTCCCACTGAGACTAAAAGCGTGCCATCTTCAAGCCATGCCATTCTTGAGCCGAAATGCTGGTTTCCACTCTTTGCAGGCTCAGCCCTGAAAATGACTTCCATATTTACCAATTCATTTCCATGGAGTTCTGCACGGGCAACAGCTGTTTGGTTTCTGTCTTTATTACCTTCAGCAAACGTAACATATATCAACCTGTTACTGTCAAAATCAGGGTGCAAAACCAAATCAAGAAGCCCACCCTGTCCGTCTGCATACACATCCGGAATTCCATCAATGGTTACCTTTCTCTGCTCTTTCTGGTGAAAATGCAATAATCTGCCCGACCTTTCAGTGATCAGCATTGTGCTATCGGGAAGCCAGGCCATTGCCCATGGTTGTTCAAGCCCTTCAAGTAGTACCTGCGCAGACCAACCTTCTGCTTCCGGTACACGATCGCTTGGCGAAACAGGGCCTTCCGGCATTTTACAACCCGCCGTTATGAATGTTAAAAGAAAAATTAAGAAGATAAATGGATTGATAATATTCATTCTAACAACCTGAACCTTTTATATTTTAAGCAGAATCACTCTAAACATCTAATTTAACATTAAAACAGATGGATATCACTGGAATCATTGAAACCTGTCTTTATGCCGAAGATTTATCAGCTGCCAAACATTTTTATCAAGGCCTGCCGGGTATTACACTGGTGTCAGAGGAAAACGGGCGACATCTCTTTTTCAGGTGTGCTAATCAGATGCTCCTGATTTTTAATCCACGACACACATCAAAGGAACAAACAGAAGTAAATGGAAGTATCATTCCATTGCATGGAGCAATCGGTGCGATTCATATAGCATTTAAAATAGAAAAAGATACCCTCGATAACTGGAAAGCACTGCTAAGGGAAAAAGAAATAGAAATAGAATCCGAAGTTAAGTGGCCAAACGGATCAGCCTCTGTTTATTTCAGGGATCCGGCCGGGAACAGCCTCGAAATTGTGGAGCCCGGTTTGTGGGAATGATTCAGCGGCTTCTTTTTAATTGTTCAGAACCATGCATCAAGAGCTGTTCAGTTGTGTGAACAAATTTTTCACCAAGCTTATTTTGCAGTGTCTCTTCTGCTTTTTTGTAAGCCTGAATAAGGGTTGGGACAAGGTGTTTGCCATGGTCAGCCAAAGTGATATAAGCCATTCTGCCATTCATTTTTTTCTCAACAAGGCCACGTTTTTGCAGTTTATTAATGAATCTTGTGATAGTAGAAGGGGCAAGGTTCATTCGTTCAGAGAGTTCCTTCTGAGGCAATTTTCCTTCCTGATGTAAATGAATCAGTAATTCAACAAACGGTGTTGTAAGTTTAAACTCTTTAAAATAGCGATCAAAAAGCCGTGTCACATCGCGGCTGAAAGAATTCAGAATGGCATGCATGACTCATCAGTTTGGTTTGTATATACAATAGTATTCAAAATCCTCTGATTAAAGTCAAGTAATAAGGTTTTACCCGACAGGGTAGCCCGGTGCTTTTTGGGCCACCCGTCAGCGTAATATCAGATCTATATAATTGATTATTAATCTTTTGGCCAGCTGCCATATCTTTGATTGAAGGAGGCCTTGTCAGTACCCCGCAGTTCTCTTAATGGACCTAAATAGGCTGCATTCATTACTGCACGCGGCGCAACATTCAACCGGCCATTAGCATTCACGATGGCAATACGGCCGAAGTGATCAAAACCAAGAGCATGGCCATTTTCATGAAGAGCCACCGATTCAATATCGATGGTGCCAGGTGTTCCGTCATCAGACCATGGAAATTCGTCATTGTACCAAATTTCAACGTGTGCGGTTTCATCTGTTCCTGCAAATGTAAACGTAAAGGCCACTCCAAGAACACCACCACTTGCTCCTGGGCCTAGTATAGCATCGAAAATAGAGCCTGGAAGAAAACCTATAGATCCGATATCAGCTGCAAAAGGGTCATTAATGAAACTGCCAAACCCTAAGATCGCACTAGGAAACACACCAGGAACTTCCCGTTTAACAATAGCAAGACCTGAATTTTTTTTCAGGTTATTCCAGGTGGAAAATGCAGTATCAAATATGGGTTCTGCATCGATTACAGGTAAAGGATTCCCTGTATTTGCAAATGCCAGTGGTTCAAAAACCAAATATGTCAGATTATTTCCATCGGCTAACCGTCTTGCATCTCCGGGAACCCACTCAAAAGGAAGCTGTTTAACCCGGTCGTTGGCAAAGATGGTCTGCCCTGTTTGAAAGTTGCCGTCTTGTATCGCAGTAAAAGTTTCAGCCTTGGCAAATTCAATTCCTGTAATTCCAAGCTCTGAAATTTTTCCATTGATTAATTCAGCAAGCTGTTCATTTATTATGCCTTGTTCAGTACCACCTGTATGGGTATGCCCTCTTTTATTCATCTCACCTGATTCCGTGAAATATGGAACAAAGCGGTTGTCCTGATGATCATCTGTAAGTGCACTATTGTCGCACGACATGAAAAGCAACGATAAAAATAGAGTATATAGCAATGTATGTTTGAGAGTAAGCTTAGTTAACATAGTTATGAATTATTATTGATGTTTTAGTGAGTTTGAATGATAAATCCAGATACTTAATCAAGGATTTATATTGTAGGTAAGGATGCGCCAGGGCTGATTTTGTTACAATAATTAGTAATAATTTTTTAATGATCTGCCGCCCTTTAGGATAGCTCTTTGAAAATATCTTGATCTAAACAAAAGTGATATTAACTTTCGTATGTAAACTCTATCATATAATTCAGCATACAGCTTTTCTTTTTATCTGGCTATATTCCGATCTTCCAAAACAAATACCCATTTCATGTACAGAGTTCAGTTAAAAAATTTCGAAGGGCCGCTTGACCTGCTCCTCTTTTTTATTAAAAGAGACGAACTGAATATTTATGATATTCCCATTTCCCATATTACCGGGGAGTTTCTGGATTATATCAGGCTGATGGAAGAGCTCGATCTCGACGTAGCAAGTGAGTTTATTTATATGGCAAGTATGCTCATGGCCATTAAGGCAAGAATGATGATTCCTTCAGAAAATGATGAAAGCGATCAGTTAGATGAAGCTGATCCCCGTTATGAACTTGTTCAGAAACTACTTCAATACAAGCGATATAAAGAGATGGCCGAAAAACTTGTAGTTTTTGATGAAGAAGTTCAGAAAAAATTCTACCGGGGATATCCGGCGGCCGATGAAGTTGATAAACAGCATAGCGGCGAAGTTTTAAAAGATGTTACGCTTTTTGATCTTATTGCTGCATTTCGAAAAGTACTTGCCGACATAGACAGACAACATAGCTATCACACGGTTGAGAAAACAGCATTTACAGTTGAAGATCAAACCGAATATATTCTTAACACACTTCACCAGAAAGGCCGGTATTCATTTTATCAAATCTGCATTGAATTAAAATCCCGTGCTGCAATTGTGGTTACATTTCTGGCCGTACTGGAAATGCTCAAAGAACAACAAATAAACCTTTATATAGAAAACGAAGACCCAATCCAATTTTTTATCGACCTTAAACCGGTTGATGAAATCATCGGGTCTGCTACAGACTCAAAAAAAACATCATGAAGAAATACCTTATTCCTTTCGCCTTTTTCCTTGCAGCCTGTGCGGGCAGCAAGGAAATAACCTATGACACCTCAACAGGTAACCTGCTCGATTTTTCAAACCATATTCAGTCGTCTTTTCTTAAGCAACACCTCGAAGTGATAGCCCACGACAGCCTTGAGGGAAGAGATACCGCATCAAGAGGGCTAAAAGTTGCAGCCAATTACCTGGCAGAATTCTACACCTCACTCAACTTTACCCCTAAAGGCGATGATGGTTCATGGTTTCAGAATTTTGAGTTGAATGCAACTGTAACTGATAGTGTTGTATATACAACCTTCAAAATTGAAGAGGCAGATACTACAACGATTAACCATACTCACATCACGCAGTTTACTTCCGGTGATTATTTTAACTCATTTGGAGGATCATCATCAGCAAGCGGAAATATCATTTTTGCAGGCTTCGGGGTAAATGATGATAACAGGAGTGTTTACCATCTTGGGGATAATGAGTATAACAACTCATGGATTTTGATTTTTGATGATATACCGCATGTTGTGGATGGAGATACCCTTATTCACCCATCTTTGAATGGTAACCTGCGTTTGGGAAATATTCTCAGAAATACGAATGCGAACGGTATTTTGCTCATATCAGACTTTTCTCAGCAAGCATTTGAGGAAAAGGCTTCTTTAGAGGCAAAAGTGGCAACCAATCCGTCGGGGTTTAGCCTGCCATATCTGCAAACCGGCAGAAGGTCGGCCGGGTTGCCTCAGGGCGTGCACTATATCAGTCCCGCGCTTGCGGCAGAGATACTTGAACTTTCCGGTACAGATGAATTGAAATCGTTATATGATTCACTCATCGAAAATATCAGAGAATTTCGTGCCGCTGAAACAGCATTTTATCTCGACTATACCCCATATTCTGGTCCCGGAACCGTTCAAACCGACAACGTGATTGCCTATCTTGAAGGTGCTGATTCTGAAATGAAACACGAAACATTGGTGTTGCTCGCACACTATGATCATATCGGAATAGGAAGGCCTGATGCCTCAGGGGATATGATTTATAATGGTGCAGATGATAATGGCAGCGGCACCGTTGCCCTGATGGCAATTGCACAGGCATTGAGTGAAGCAAAGCAAGCCGGATTTAAACCCAAAAGAAGCATCCTGTTTCTGCACGTATCTGCAGAAGAGGTGGGGCTGCTTGGTTCGAGATATTATTCCGACCACCCCGTAATTCCAATTGAAAATACGATCGCCAGTTTTAATGCGGATATGATCGGAAGAAGCGACCCG
>PWLN01000140.1 GCA_003559375.1 Balneolaceae bacterium
CAGAACCGTGCCCATTTTTATTCTATCGCATCGAGATGTATGCGGCAAATCCTTGTTGATTATGCGCGAAAAAAATCGGCATTGCGGAGGGGCGGAAAAAACCGGCCGATTACTTTGGATGAAGAGAAGCTGGACCTTGAAAACCATGCCGAAGAAATTATCGAAATGAACGACCTGATTGATAAACTTTCCACTATCGACGCTCGGCGAAGCCAGGTGGTAGAAATGCGGTTTTTTGGAGGAATGTCGATCCCGGAGATTTCCGAAGTGCTGGAGGTAACCACACGTACTGTTGACCGCGACTGGGCGAAGGCAAAGCTCTGGCTGTATAATGAACTTAAAGCCTTATAATCATGGAATTACCTAAACATGGTATTTCTGTTCGGGTAAGAACGTGGTGCTATATTGTAAGTGGATTTGAAGATGATACAGGTTCCGGGGAACTACAGAAATACCATGTTTTAGGTTTGGTATCGTGGTTGAAGAAACATGGTATTTCTATTCGGGTAAGAACGTGGTGCTATATTGTAAGTGGATTTGAAGATGATACAGGTTCCGGGGAACTACAGAAATACCATGTTTTAATAAGAAAAAACCAACCGGATTATTAATGAATCAACATGACTGGAAACAGCTAAGCCGGATTTTTGATATGGTTCTGACCCTTCCTCCGGAAGGGCGTACCGATTATATCAAGCGGGTTTGCGGGGATGATAAAGAGCTGGAAAAAAAAATCAGGGAGATGCTTGGTCAGTTGGAAGAATCTGACCGGTTTTTTGAAGAGAGGCTCGGCAAAAATGAGAAGCTGATTCAAGAGCTGGATGCACTGATTGCCGAGCAGAATGATACAGACGACTATTTTGAAGGGAAAAAAATTGGGCGCTGGGATATCCAGGAACTGATAGGCCACGGTGGTATGGGGCGTGTGTATAAAGTGCAGCGGGTGGATGAGAGCGGTATCAAACAAACCGGAGCGCTGAAAGTAATTCATAAAAGCCTGCTCACACCATCACACATGGAGCGGTTCAGGTTGGAACAGCATATCCTCTCCGGCTTGCAGCACCCCAATATTTCCGGTTTTGTAGACAGTGGCATCACAGCCGACCGTGTTCCGTATATGGTGATGGAATATGTGGCAGGCGAAAATATCCTGGAATATTGTAACAACCGAAAGTTACCGGTTGAAGACCGCCTGAAATTGTTCATCACCGTTTGTAAAGCGATACAGTATGCGCATAACTCTTTGATTATTCACCGTGACCTGAAACCGGATAATATTCTTGTTACCCAAGAGGGGCGTATCAAGATTCTCGACTTTGGCATTGCAAAGCTGATGGATCCAAACCTATATGAAAATTCTGCTATTGAAACCCAGCCGGGTATGCGTATGCTGAGCCTTGAGTATGCATCGCCAGAACAGATCGCGGGGAAAATGGTAACCACTTCAACCGATCTTTATTCACTCGGGATTCTTCTGAGTAAACTGCTCACAGGCCTGCATCCTTTCGATCTGAATAAACTTAGTTACAAAGAAGTTGAAAAACTGCTGCTTGAGGTTGATCCACCGCTGGTAAGTAAACGATTTCAGGGATTATCAAAAAGTGAACTCAGGAAACAGCTTGCAGAAGAGCGTGACACCTCCGTTTCAGAGCTCACAGGTACGTTGAAAGGAGACCTGGATGCTATCATCTATAAAAGCCTGCACAATGACCCCGAGCGGCGGTACGGTTCAGTGGAGGCACTGATTACAGACCTCGAACGCCATCAGAACAGCCTGCCCGTTTCTGCGCGGCCAGATACGTTTGGGTATCGTTCAAGAAAATTTGTAAGGCGAAACCGCTGGGCTATAGCCGCTGCAGCCATGATTTTTATTGTACTTACCGGTGGAATCGCAGCAACCATGTGGCAGGCCAAACAGGCTGAACAGAACGCGCGGGAGGCTGAACAGGTTTCTGCATTTCTGGCTCAAATCTTTGACGGGTCTGATCCCAATCGCGCTAATGATGGTTCGATGACAGCACGTGAACTCCTGGACCAGGGCTATGAGAGAGCGCTGAACGAGCTTGAAGATGAACCGCTTTTACAGGCCCAAATTTTGAGTATGATCGGTAATATTTACAGCAATTTGGGTTTGTACGAGCCGTCGTACCAGGCCATCAGCCGTTCCGTTGAGTTGTTTCAGCAGGAGAGGGAGAGATCGCCGAGGCTTGCTTGAGCCATGCTAAGGCTTGCCAATCTTGAATACCGCCTCGATAATTTTGAGGCTGCAGCGGAAGCTGCCCGTCAGGCATTGGACTTGAGCATCAGGCACAACGGTGCCGATCACCCTGAGACAGCAAGTGTGATGAATACCCTGGCTATGTCGCTTGAAGAGCTCGGTCAAAAAGAGGAGGCATACCAATATTATCGCCGGATAATTGATTTGCGAAGAGGCCAGCCGGAGCAGGGTTCGAACCTTGCAATCAACCTGAATAATCTTGCTATTTCATTGCAAAACGATGGGCAATATGAAGAAGCCGATGCCCTGTTCAGTGAGGCAGTAGAGTTGATTGACGATGTGTTGGGCAGTGAACACCCGTTTATGGCCTACATTTTGAACGGATACTCCGGCTTGCATCAGGATCGGGGGGATTACCACCTCGCAGAGGAAAATCTCAGGCAAGCCCTTGCGATAGCGCAAGCGATCTTTCCTGAAACACATCCGTTTATTGGGGTAGTTCAGTTCAATCTTGCTGAGTTGTTCCGGATCATGGAGGTATACCCTGATGCAGTAGAATTCTACAGGCTTTCACTTGAGCAGCGCCGCCATGCACTGCCGGAAAATCATCCTGATATTGCGAACACCCTTTATTCAATGGGTGGGGTGCTTATCGAAAAAGAGATGCCGGAAAATGCTGAAAAGTATCTCAGAGAGGCGGTTGATTTGCGAAAAGATATTTATGATCAAAGTGATATTCGTATCGCTTTAGCAAAAGCAAGGCTTGGCCGGGCACTTATTCAATTATCAAGATATGATGAGGCAGAGCCATTTTTAACAGATAGCTACTCAAGAATTAAAGAGCATTTTGGTGATGATGACCCTTTGACCCGCGAAGTGGCAGCTAACCTTACATCTCTGGGGGTGGGATTAATTGAGTAAATATTTACTCAATTTGTATTTCAGGGAATAATCCCGAACATCTCAGCCACTCCTTCACGTATCGTTCTTTGCAACCGATCTTCTCTGTTATCAATAACCCGGTCAGAGAGAGCACCGCGAATGTAAGTGAACACCACCTGCATCACCCGGAAGTCATCAGACGAGTCGTTCGGGGAGCATCTCATATTTTTAAATGGTTCGTTTTTCGGTGAAACTCGTCAGATGACTTTTGGCGAGATTTTCAATCCGACAGCCAAAACAGACGGTAAGGTTGTTGAATTAAAACTTGACCCGGGCAGTCTAAGCAACATTGATTTTATTATTCACATTTCCGAAATAATCTGCAAGAATTTGAGCAGGATGTTTTGCAATAATTCCCAAGCCATCCGAAACCTGATGCCGGCATGAAAATCCCGGAGCACAGATTAGTGCATTCTCGGGGAGATTTCGGAGAGTGGGGAACAACGTCTGTTCACCAACCTTCATTGATACATCGTAGTGATCTTTGTGATAACCAAAACTACCGGCCATTCCGCAGCATCCGGTGTCAAGTAATACCGGATCGAAACCGAAATGTTTGAATGCAGCAGCAAGAGGTTCGTTTCCGACGAGCGATTTTGTATGGCAGTGCCCGTGAATGTACACTTTTTCACCCTTACCTATATCGAAGGGTGCCGAAGCTGCAAATTCCAAACTCAGAAACTCTTCCCACAAGAAAGTAAGGTCTGAAATAGCCGTAGCTTTTGAGAGATCCTTATCATCACAAAGATCAGGATATTCGTCCCGCAGCGTCAGGATTTCACTGGGTTCAAGGCCTACAATCGGGATTCCCTGTTCAGCAAAAGTTGAATAGAAGCGGATATTATCAGTACAAATTTTCGATGCTTTGTCCAGAAAGCCTTTGGAAAATTGTGGCCTTCCGGTTGGGCGAATATCCGGTACTATTACACGGTAATTCAAGGTGCTCAGAAGTTGATAAGCAGCGATTGCTACTTGAGGCTCATGATAGTTTGTGAAGATATCGACCAGTAAAACCACCGGTTTTCCGGCAGCATCTTCGAATTTGGTTTGATTTTTTTTCAGCCATTTTTCGAACGTCTCTGGAGCGAATTCAGGAAGCGGCCTTCTTTGGTCAACATCAAGCAGGTATTCCAGAATTTTTTTTACAGGTTTTTTCCTGTTCACAGCATTTATCAAACCGGAGAACCGTGAAGCAAATGGATAAAACTTTTCCGGATTGCCAAAGAACCTTTCACTAAGTGTGGCTCCGTTTTGCAGGTGCCAGCCGTGAGTGAACTCAGCTTTCATTTTAGCCATGTCAACGTTGGCAGGGCATTCACTTTTGCAAGCCTTACAGCTGAGGCAGAGTTCCAGAGCTTCTTTCAACTCATCCGAGCTGAACGCTTCTTTCTGTTTGCCCGAAAATAGCTGTCTGAAAATATTGGCACGGCCGCGCGTACTGTCTTTTTCATCACGTGTGGCGTGGTAGG
>PWLN01000364.1 GCA_003559375.1 Balneolaceae bacterium
CCCGTCTTCACTATAAGCCAGGTGAAGACCGCTTTCCCCATTGCCGGTAAAATAGGAGAACATATAGATTTCCCTTTCAGATTCAGGGATATTCGAACAACCGGTAAATTGGAGTTGAAAAAACAGTAAAAGGGAGGCAAACAGACAAAGATATTTCATTAATCCAAAGCTTCCAGTATTCGGCTAAAAATTTCATCAACACTGCCTACACCATCGATTTCCTTTACAAGATCCTGTTTTTTGTAATGATTGAGAACAGGTTCAGTTTCATCGTGATAAACCTGCAAGCGAGTCTTAATTTTTTCCGGTGTATCATCAGATCGTCCCTGACCCCGGTTGAGTATTCGGTTTATGAGTTCTTCTTCCGGTACAGTTAATGTGACGAAAGCATCAATTCCCCTGCCGTTTCCGGAAAAAAATTGATCAAGGGATTCAGCTTGTTTCACGGTACGGGGAAATCCATCCAGAACAACGCCCTCATGGTATTCATTTTTTTTCAGTTCATCAGCCACAATTTCCACCACTGTTTCATCAGGCACCAGTTTACCATCGTCAAGAATAGCTTTTACTATTTTACCGAGCGGTGTCTGCTGTTTAATGTTTGCCCTGAAAATATTACCGGTAGAAAGATGGGGAATATTGAAATGTGAAACCAGCTTTTCAGCCTGTGTTCCTTTGCCCGCTCCTGGCGGGCCGAATAGAATAATGTTCATTTACAGTGTCTGTTGAATGAATAAGATTTCGATTTTAGTGCAAATGTGATTAGCCAGTATTGATCTGACTATATCTGATACAATAAAATAACTGCTGGTTTTGATGTTTTGATGAAGAAACAAAATCACAAAAAAGGCGATGCAGTTTTACATCGCCTTTTGGGTATCTGTAGTTAAGATTTTTTTCTGGTATTATTTGCTTTATTAGACATATCTCTTTCTTTGATACGTGCAGATTTGCCTCTTCTTTCACGCAGATAAAAGAGCTTGGAACGCCTTACTTTTCCGCGCTTTTTAATTTCAATTTTTGCAATAAAAGGTGAGTAGAGTGGGAAAATTCGTTCAACGCCCACGCTTCCGGACATTTTACGTACAATAAAGGTTTTATTGGCTCCGCTTCCGCGTTCGTTTATCACCACACCTTCATATTGCTGAATTCGCTCTTTCTCCCCTTCACGAACACGATAGTGAACATTTACGGTGTCTCCTGCTTTAAAATCAGGCAGATCATCTCGTACTACGGTCTGCTCAATTAATTTCATTTTATCCATGATAGTGTCCTCGTTTCTGGGCTTTAGTTTTTCTTTTTAAAAATGTTATATAAATCTGGTCTTTTCTGTTTTGTTCGTTCTTTTGCCGTATCAGAACGCCAATTTTCAATTCTTTTATGATCGCCGGATAATAGTACATCAGGTACCTGAAGCCCCCTGAAATCTGCAGGCCGTGTGTATATCGGTGCATCCAGTAAATCGTCCTGGAATGAATCGGAAAGAGCACTTTCCGCATCACCAAGTACACCGGGCAGCAGCCTGATAATAGCGTCAGCCATCATAAGTGCCGGGAGCTCACCCCCTGAAAGTACAACGTCGCCAATGGAAAATTCTCGTGTAATGAGTTTGTCCCGAACACGCTGATCCACACCTTTGTAATGTCCGCACAGAATGATAAGATTCTGTTTAATGGATAGCTCATTGGCATGTCTCTGCTCAAACAGTTCCCCATCAGGTGCTGTGAATATTATTTCATCATAGTGCCGTTCGCCAGTCAGCCTTTCGATACAATCGAAAATGGGTTGTGGTGAAAGAACCATACCAGCTCCGCCGCCATACGGGTAATCGTCGATTTTCCGGTGCTTGTCTGCCGAGTAATCACGAAGGTCGTGAACATGAATATCAACCAGATTTTTTTCACGTGCACGCCCAACAATGCTGTACTCAATCGGACTGTTCAGCAAACCGGGTACTGCCGAAATGAAATCGATTCTAAGCATGTTCACAGGCCTGTGAGCTGGTCCAGGTTTTTACAAAACAGGATTTCACTTTCCGGATCGGTGCTTTCAATAAACTCATCCACCATTGGTATAAGCATAGTGTCATTTCCATATTTCACCTCGAGAATGGGATGAGCCGGATTTTGCAAAACATCCAGCACATGACCAAACTCTTTGCCTTCGAACATTACCGTGTATCCGCCAAGCGATAAAGGTTCGCTCAATTTCTGATCGATAAAATTTATTGCAAGTTCTTTTTCTACATAAAGAACCCGGTTCATGGCTTCGTTTGCCTCACTTCGGTTGGCAATCATATCAAATTTTACAAAGAACATCTGCTGGTTGCGCTTTGATTCAGTATAAGTCCGCTCAATGCGGGCAGGAACCAAATCTGACCGTTTATTCCTCATATAAAACAGAGTTATATGGTCGAACAGCTCAGCAGTAAAAATATCATTTGGCATAAAACGGACAACTCCTTCGAGGCCCCGTGGCCTGCCAATACGTCCTATTTCTATAAACCGGTCATTAGCGAAAGCAGCCATAGCCGGTTCATTTAAATTATTCAGCTTTTTTGCTTTCCCATGCCCGCTGAACAGTAACACGCTGTTCGTCATCGGATACAAAGCCTTCAAGATCTTCAACTGATGTATTCTTTATGTGATCGATCGCATCATTTGCGGTCATATCTGTTGAAACAGTTTGTTGAGCTGTTTCGGTTTTCTCAGCTGCAGACTCAGGTGTTTCTGCTGTTTCGGTTTCAGCTTTTGTTTCTTCAGCCGGTTCTTCTGTTACGGCTTCTTCAGCTTTTGGCTCTTCAACCGTTTCTTCAACAGCTTCAGTTAATGCTTTCTCTTCAGGTTTCTCTTCTACAGTTTCAACTTCAGCAACAGGTTCGTCCTCAGCAGTTACAACTTCTTTATCTTCAGCTTCCGGGGTTTTCTCTTCCACAGGTTCCGTAACTACTTCTGCTGAAGTTTCTTCTGCAATAGTTTCCTGTGCTTCAGTTTCAGAAACTTCTTCTTTAGTTTCTGCCTCTGTGACTAAAGTTTCAGCCGCAATTTCTTCTTCCTCTGCAGTAACTTCTTCCTTTTCTGATTCCTTTTTTTGTTTCTTCTCCAGTTCTTTGGCAGCAAGAGCAGCTTTTTTCTCGATTTCCTGCTTTAATGCTTTTTCTTCGGCCTTCAGAAGTTCCTTTTGCTGGGCTTTTCTGCTGGAATCTTTTTCAGAAGACCGTGATTCACGCGCAGTTCTCCATTCATCCAATGCAGCTTCGATTTCTTCATCGGTTTTTCCCCAGCGCATCAGATGCATTTTATAGAGAATTCCCTCATTTTTGAGGATACTTCGAACAGTGGTGCTTGGTTGTGCACCAATTTTTAACCAGTGGATGATTCGCTCTTCATCGTAAGTAAGTTCCTTATTCTCGCTTACATTGTCGAACCGGCCAAGCTGTTCAATAATCCTTCCGTCGCGTGGTGAACGGCTGTCGGCAACTACAATGTGGTAAAAAGGTCTCTTCTTTCTTCCTTTTCGTTGTAATCTTAATTTAATCAATGGTTTGTACCTGTAAGTTTATGTTTTAAAATAATGCTTTTTTTCTTTAGTCATTCCTGACTCGATCAGGAATCTCCATAGTATTCAGCGGCCGGAGATTTCTGATCAGGTCAGGAATGACGTTTATTAATAATGTTTATCGTCCTAATGGGAGATTTTTTAGCCCTTCCATAGCCCGGCCCATTTTGCTCATCTTGCTCATGGTTTTCATCATTTTCTTCATTTGGTCGAACTGCTTCATCAGTTCATTGATTTCACGAACAGTAGTACCGGAGCCTTTTGCAATTCTTCGCCGTCGGCTTCCATTCAACAATTCCGGATTTCTTCTTTCTTCCGGGGTCATCGAATTGATGATAGCCTCAACCGGCTTGAATGAATCCTCGCCAATGTCAGCGTCTTTTATTGCTTTGCTGGCACCGGGAATCATACCGACAAGATCTGTGATGCTTCCCATTTTTTTGATCTTTTGGATCTGTTCGTAAAAATCCTCAAGGTCGAATTTATCGGACCGGATTTTTTTCTGGAGCTGTTCGGCCTGCTTTTCATCAAACTCTTTCTGAGCTTTTTCAACCAGTGAAACCACATCACCCATGCCGAGGATGCGTTGTGCAAGACGGTCGGGATAAAACGGTGAAAGGGCATCAAGCTTCTCACCCGTACTCATAAATTTGATCGGCTTCTCAACTACATTCCGTATTGATAAAGCTGCACCGCCCCGGGTATCACCATCCATTTTGGTGAGAACAACCCCATCGAAGTTGATGGTTTCATTAAATGCTTTTGCGGTATTTACGGCATCCTGACCGGTCATGGCATCCACAACAAACAGAACTTCATTGGGATTTACCGCTTTTTTGATCTCGGCAACTTCCGCCATCATTTTTTCATCAACGTGCAACCGGCCGGCCGTATCAATAATAACCGTATCGAGTGCCAGGCTTTTTGCCATGGAAACGGCTTCTTTCGCTACTCTTACAGCATCTTTTTGTTCTATCGAATAGACCGGGATTCCAATATCACCGGCAAGAGTTTTAAGCTGATTCACAGCAGCAGGGCGGTAAACATCGGCTGCGGCAAGTATCGGATTGCGGTTATTTTCCTTTTTGAGATAGCGGGCAAGTTTGGCTGCAAACGTGGTTTTTCCCGATCCCTGGAGTCCTGCAATCAGGATCACAGTAGGCGGAGTATGAGCAACTGCAATATCGGTTCTCTCTTGCCCAAGTATTTTCACCATTTCATCGTAAACGATCTTGGTGAATTGCTGGCCCGGATTTACACTGGTCAATACATCTGAACCCATCACTCTTTCTTTAATATCATTAGTGAACTGGCGGGCAACTTCAAGGTTCACATCGGCATCGAGGAGGGCTCTGCGTATTTCACGTACCGTTTCTGCGATATTTACATCGGTAATACGTGATTGTCCCTTTAGGGACTGTACAGCTGATTCTATTTTAGAAGACAAATCTTCAAACATTACACAGTCTCATTAACAATAAAATTTCAAATAAGTCAGAGCATTAAAAGCTACGGCAATTTTGATGATTTATCAACAACCTTGTGGATAAATTTTTTGGAATTACATCTGACCAATAAATTAAAATAATTATGAATTATCCATGCAAAGGGCTCATCTTTTGTATGCGAAGCGCTCCGAGCGTAGTGATCCCCACGCAGTGTTCATTATTTGTACGCGTAAGCGGAACTTTTAGGAAAACATCACTCGGGGGATCATTTTCTACCTCTTCTGTCCCAGGGCGGCGATCGCTTTGCTCACTCTGCCCTGGGCTGTGTGATTGCGCCCTTTTAGGGCGGGGTGAATATCGAATAATGAATATCGAATAATGAATATCGAATTTTTTTTCAGGAGATAAACCGGAATTCTATAATATTGCCGTCTGCTTTAGCTGACGGATTGAAAAGCTTGCCGAAAAAACTCCACCTTTCTTAAAGGGGGTTGGGGGGATTTCCAGCGTACATGAAAACCTTTGTCGAGGGATTGCTGTTTGATATTGTTTTTAGCATATGGCAAGAGGTGTATTGGTAAAGATAAAATCGTCGATTCAAGTCGGAAAACAGCATTTCCCAGTAATCTGTCATTGGTAGCGTAGACCTATGCAGCGAATAAGTAAAGGTCGAAGTCTTGTCTGGTTTTTCTGCATTTACACTACATTAATGTGGATTAAGGCTGTAGGATTAGTTCATAATTCTCAATACTATTATCCAAATTATCGAAAATATTCAATAACAAAGTTACAATGTTTCTGAAATCACTAAACCTGAATTTGATCGCGGTTCTGCTGCTGGTACTGTTTAATATCAATACTCAAACGATTCTTGCACAGGATCAGGAGCAATATAGAATTGAGACAAGAGATGGAAACATATTTACGGGAACCCTGGTTTCAGAGGATGATGAAACTGTGGTTTTAAGGGTTCAGGGTATTGGTGAAGTATCAATTTTAAAGGCTAATATCAGAACCATGGTACTGCTGGATCACAGAAGAATGAGAGACGGTGTTTACTGGCACGAAAATCCGCAGGCGACACGATACTTCTTTGCACCGAATGCCATCGGTTTGGGTAAGGGAAGGGGTTACTATCAAAACACCTGGATTTTATTTAATAATGTGAATTACGGTGTATCAGATAACTTTTCTGTTGGAGGCGGGATTGTACCACTGTTTCTGTTTGGAGTATCTGCCAGTCCTGTTTGGATTTTACCGAAAGTCACTGTTCCAATATCTGATGACATGTTTCACCTTGGAGCAGGAGCTATGATTGGTGGGCTGATAGGTTCTACAACGGAACCTTTAGGCCTGATCTATGGTGTAGGAACTCTTGGTAATCGTGACAATAATCTTACAATAGGCCTTGGATATGGATATGCAGGGGGGGAAATTTCTCAAACGCCACTGATTAATCTAAGTGGTATGATACGAACCGGACGAAGGATGTATCTTTTGTCAGAAAATTATTTCGTTACAGCAGATGGTTTTTCGGGTATCGTATCCTTTGGCGCGAGGTGGACAACCGAAAACTTCGCAGTGGATTTTGGCCTGTTCAGGCCACTTGAAGATGCCGGCGGATTAATTGGAGTACCCTGGCTTGGGGTAACCATTCCGTTTGGTAACAGGTAATAGTAACTCAAGTGTGGGTTGACTTATAGACAATAGTCGCGAGAAGAGGTGTGAAAGGAACTCTGCAGTGTTGTATGAAGTTTAACTGGGACTTCAGTTCAATAATCTTTCAAATTACCTCTTCAGATGAAAAATGATAGTAAATACACCAGAAAAGACTTTCTGAAAACAGCCGGATCTACGGCACTTTTTGCAGCACTCGGAATCGGCTTTTATGGTTGTGATACCACGGATTCGATAAATGGCACCGAGGTGCGTCCGCCGGCCGGTGGCAACGATGCCATAGATATCACAAACAATGGCAACACAATCACGATAGACATTACAAAAGATTCTGTTTCAGGACTAAATCAACAAGGCGGATGGATGCTGGTGCGTGACGCAACAACACTTGTAGTTAATGTAGACGGTTCAACTATCAGGGCATTTACAAGCATTTGTACACATGCCGGTTGCTCTACAAACTGGCGTTTCACAGACAGCCGCTTTGAATGTACCTGTCACGGATCCCGTTTCGACACTGGAGGTAGTGTGGTACGCGGACCGGCCACTCGCGACTTGCAGGAGTTTTCAGTTAACCGCGACGGAGATCTTATTGTGATTTCCAAATAGGTACAAGATGAAACTCTTTCAGATATTTTTTGGTGCCATTATATTGTCGATTCTAAACCCTTTTGTAGCCAGGGCACAAAGTTTTACTGCTGACGACGGATACGTTGAGTTTATATCAAGAGCTCCGCTTCTTGAATTCAAAGGAACAAGTAACCATCTTGCCGGCCTCATTGACCTGGATCAGAACCTTGTTGATTTCTTTGTAGACCTCAACACACTCGACACCGGAATACAGCGCAGAAATCGTGACATGCGAAATACCTACCTGAAAACAGACCGATTTCCATTTGCAGAGTTTACCGGTAAACTGATTACACCCTTTGATCCGAACGTCAATGACAAACAGGATGTGCGTGTATCAGGGTTGTTCAGCATTCATGGTGTGGAAAGGGAAATAGAGGTTGAAGGAACATTGGAACCAGGAAACGGTACTTTACGTCTTGAAGCCGGTTTTTCGGTTTTGCTTGAAGATTACAATATCGACCGCCCAAGAGTATTGTTTTATGAACTGGCCGATGAACAGATTATTAATCTTACAATACTTCTCCGGCTTTCAGAACCATCATAATAAAGGCTTTTAGAAATGAGATTATTCATACTATGCATCGTTTTTCTTTTATTATCTGCACAAGAGTGTCTTTCACAGCTTGAACGTCAGAGAGTTGCAGACAACGAGCCAGTTGAACTTACTTTTATGGCTCCTCGCAACATCAACCTCTTTACAGTTGAACCATTATCGAGAGGTGAACTTCATTATTCCATAATGCACACCTTTGGGGAAGTTGACTCAGGTGTACGAAATTTGTGGGGAATTGATCAGGGAGCCAATGTACGCTTCAGCTTTGAGTATGGATTTACCGAGGGATTGTCACTCGGTTTCGGCCGCTCAAGCATGGATAAGATTTATGATATTCATGCAAGATGGTCGGTAATAAGACAAAAGGACAGCAGCATACCTGTTTCCATTACATTTGCACCTTCGGTAGGATTGACCACGGGTAGTTTTGGATTTCTGGAAGAAGACTATACATTTTCTGACCGTATGAGCTATAGTGCAGCACTGCCCGTTGCACGAAAGTTTAGCAGCGATCTAAGCATGCAAATTGTTCCAATGCTCACCTATTTTAGCAGAACCGGTCCGGAGCTGAATATTTCCGATCCAGAGGTGAATACCTATTTCAGTGTAGGCTTATCGGGCAGATATAAATTTTCACCAAGATCAGCTTTTACATTTCAGTTCATTCCACCTATAACCAATGCAGAAAATCTTGGCTGGAATATTGGTACAGGAATTGATATTGAGACAGGCGGGCATGTTTTCCAGATGTTTTTTACAACTTCCCGCGCGTTGAATGAAGCTTATTTGGTATCTGCTGAAAATGGCAGCTTTTTTGACGGAGAGTTCAGGTTTGGGTTTAATGTAAACAGATTGTTCAGGGTCCGGTAACCCTGTACCAGGCATGCGAAGTTCGTAGCGTGAAATATTGAGCACCTTATTTCTTGGCCTCTACTCACAATGCTGTTTCAATTCTTTTCACTTTTCACTTTTCACTTTTTCCACTTGACCGCCGAAGATGTTATTTTCATCGGATAATCATTTAACTAATAGAACAGACAAGATATGCCTGAAACCAAAGGATACGGATTACTAAAGGGAAAAAAGGGAATCATATTCGGAGCACTTGATGATCGAAGCATTGCGTGGAGAATAGCACTGGCCTGTAAACGTGAAGGGGCTGATTTTGTACTCTCAAATGCTCCAATCGCACTTCGTCTGGGAGTACTCAATGCACTTTCGGAAGAAACTTCTGCCCCTATTATACCCTGTGATGTGAGCAGTGAGGAAGATGTGGAAACCCTGATGAATGAAGTAAAGAAAGAACTTGGCGGTGTAGATTTTATTCTGCATGCAATTGGGATGTCTCCAAATATCCGAAAAAAAGTAGAATACAATGACCTGAACTACAACTGGTTCAACCAAACTCTCGATATATCGGCAATTTCACTGCACAAAGTTCTTCATTATGCTGAAAAAACCGGTGTAATCAATGATGGCGCCAGTGTTATAGCCCTTTCATATATTGGGGCACAGCGAATTTTTTCCAAGTACTCAGATATGAATGATGCAAAAGCACTGCTTGAAAGTATAGCCCGTAATTATGGAAGCAGGCTTGCACACAGGGGAATACGTGTAAATACTGTATCTCAGGCACCAACAAAAACCTCTGCCGGTACAGGAATCAAAGGCTTTGATGGTATGTACACCTTTGCCGAAAAAATAGCCCCGCTTGGTAACCCATCTGCTGATGAGTGCGCCGATTACTGTGTAACCCTGTTCTCTGATCTGACCAGGAAAGTAACCATGCAAAATCTTTACCACGATGGCGGATTTGTAACCTGTGGAATCTCGGAAGAGATGATTGAGGGCCTGCTGAAGCTATACGGGGAAGAAGAAACAGGATAATAAATATTGAATTCTGAATGGTGAAATAGTGTAAACTTATTCAGATTTCGATTTCACAATATCATCTGGCCAGAATTATGGCACGAAAAATTCTCGGAATTGATCCCGGTTCAAGAACCACCGGCTATGCAGTGGTGGTTGAAGAGGGTACATCATATCGTGTGGAAATTTGTGATGTTCTGCGGATGGATAATATGAATGATCATACGGAACGGCTGCAATACATTTTTGATGAATTGAGTTCTATCATCCAGAAGTACAAGCCGGATGAATGTGCCATAGAAACCCCTGTTTATGGAGTGGATCCGCTTGCCATGTTAAAGTTGGGACGTGCTCAGGCAGCCTCTATACTGGCTGTAACAAATCATGGATTGCGGGTGGCAGAATACTATCCCAAAGCGGTTAAGAAGTCGATTACCGGTAGTGGGAATGCAAGTAAGAGACAAGTTGCATTTATGCTCCAAAAGATAATGAATATTGAAGTTGAAGAACTGCCTGCGGATGCAACCGATGCTCTTGCTGTTGCCTGGTGCCATATTACGCACTCCGGGCTTCATTCTGATGAAAGGGGAATTAAAAAAATGCACCAAAATAACCGGAAGTCAAGCTGGGCAAAATTTGCAGAGGATAACCCTGAAAGAATCAGAGAATCATAAGTGTTTTTTTAAGAAACACAGTATGTACCTGTAGATAAACTGAATTTTAACAATATGATTGCACATTTAAAAGGCACGCTTGAAAGCAAAAGAGATGGTGAGTGTATCATAGATGTGAATGGTATAGGGTATCTGCTGGAAATCTCAAACCAGACATTGGATACACTGCCCGGATCCGGCGAGCAGCTAAAAATTCACATCTATCACCATATTACTGAAAACGACCAGCGCCTTTTTGGTTTTGCCACTCAAAACGAAAAAAACCTTTTTGAAAGGCTCATAACAGTAAAAGGAATCGGGCCAAAATCGGCTCTTACCATACTGTCGGGTATGCCGGCCCCGGTTTTAATAGAGGCCATTGTAACTCAAAATACAACTGCTCTTGCCGGCATTTCGGGAATTGGAAAAAAAACTGCTGAAAGAATGGTACTTGAATTGAAAGACAAACTTTTTGACGAATCACAGCCATCTGTCATATCCGGCGACCCGGTAATTCACAGCCGCCATGATGAAGCGATTTCCGCCCTTGAAGCACTTGGGTTTACTAAAAGGGATGCAAGCCAGATGGTAGGTAAAATTGCAGGAAGAAATCCTGAAGCTACTGTATCCGAGATTGTAAAACTGGCACTTGCACAGATGAAAAGATAATATTGGCTTAATGTAAATTTATTATCATGTGTAAAATAAGCCGTTATCATTTTTGTTCAATAGAAACTAAATTTTCACGATTTGTCAAAACAAACCATTCTTGTAGTTGATGACGAACAGGACCTTCTCGATTTGATTGAGTACAATCTCAGGAAAGAAGGGTTCAATGTGATTAAAGCAGAAAATGGCGAGGACGGTATACAGATTGCCAAAGAAATGAAGCCCGATCTCGTTCTGCTTGATATTATGATGCCCCGTATGGATGGTATCGAAGTTTGCGATAAAATGAGAGAAGACGCGGAACTAAAGCAGATTCCTATCATTTTTCTCACTGCCCGAAGCGATGAAAAAACTGAAGTTGAAGGTTTAAATAAAGGAGCCGACGATTTTATCACGAAGCCAATCAGTACTACCAAACTCATATCGAGGATCAAAGCTGTACTGCGCAGGTTTGAAAATCCCGAAGAGGCTGTAAAAAAACTGGCTGTTCATGACCTGGAAATCGACAAAGACAGATATATCGTAACAAGGGGCAGTGAAGAATTTCAGCTGCCACGTAAAGAATTTGAGCTTCTTTATTACCTTGCCAGTAAACGGGGCAAAGTACGCGACCGCCAAACCCTTCTCAATAAAGTATGGGGCGATAATATTTATGTGGTTGACCGCACGGTGGACGTTCACGTAAGAAAAATCAGAGAAAAATTGGGAGATCATTATATTGAGACTGTAAAGGGAGTTGGTTACAGATTCAAAGAATGAAAATCTCTGATTATAAGAACCAAAAGTTTTCAGCTATCTCATACAGAACCGCACTACCATCTGCGGTTATTGTATCTGTTTTCTCATTTACCTTGCTTTATGTAAGCGGACTTACCGGGGTACAGACGGCATTTCTTTTCTTGATATTGTTCTTTGTTGTAACATTTGTAACCGTTTATTTAATTTCAGCCCACCTGCACACCACACGACTGAAAAACCTTCACGGGGTTGTAAAGAATATTTCCAAAAAAAAATTCGTAAACAGTAATAAAACACCCGAAGAGCAAAAAGATGAGCTCGATATGATCCTGAAAAGGTCAGTAAGAGCGAGCGACACTGTTAGCCGTGAACTTAACCGCCTGAATAAAATTGAAAACTATCGCAAAGAATTTATTGGTGATATTTCGCATGAATTGAAAACACCGATTTTTGCAATCCAGGGATTTATTGAAACGCTGCTGAATGGAGCCATTCATGACAAGGAAGTGAATGAGTTGTTTTTAAAAAAAGCGATGAGAAATGTGAATCGCCTCATCTATCTCACGAATGACCTGATGGAAATTTCCCGGCTCGAAACAGGTGAACTAAAATCAAATATTAAAGATGTTTATCTGCGTGATGTTGTACTTGATGTGGTTGAAAGCCTTCAGTACAAAGCTCAGGAAGAAGACATTGAAATTCGCGTTAAAGATTTTGATAAAAACCTGCAGGTAAAAGCAGACCGCAATCAAATCAAACAGGTGTTGGTGAACCTGATTGAAAATGGAATGAAATACAATAAGCCAGGCGGGTATGTGGAAATTGGGGTTAGTGATTATAAAAAAACGGATCAAAAACTACTACTCTACGTGAAAGACACCGGGATTGGTATTGAAAAAAAAGACTTACACAGAGTAACAGAGCGTTTCTTCAGGATTGATAAATCAAGGTCCCGTGAAAAAGGAGGAACTGGCCTTGGATTGGCTATTGTTAAACACATCATCGAAGCACATGGGGAGAAGCTCTATATTGATAGCACACCCGAAATGGGTTCTACCTTCAGTATCACGCTCACCCGCTCGAACCCGATATTTGTTTGACTGAAGAATACTGTACCCCGGGTCAGCACCATAGGTATGCCTTCGGCATGCCCCGGGGTACAATGTTAGAAATATCCATATTCAAACAGGAAAGAGAAACAGCTTTTCAGTACTTTTAGGCCAAACTTAAGAGCTAAAGACCATCAAAAATGAATTATGCTGTGATTATGGCCGGAGGGGCTGGAACCCGCTTTTGGCCGAAGAGCCGGAAGTCGAAACCCAAGCAATTTTTAAACCTCTTTGGAAGGCAAACAATGATCCAAAAGACGGTAAACAGGTTGAACGGTTTTATCCAAAATGAAAATGTGATGGTAATAACCAATGCGAATTATCGTCATTTGGTGAATGAACAACTTGCAGGATTGAGGGAATCTTTTATAATAGGTGAGCCGGTTGCACGAAATACGGCGCCATGTGTGGCTTTGGCTGCCGTGATTCTGTACGATACAGATCCGGATGCTTTGATGGTGGTATTGCCTGCTGATTCTGAAATTGAAAATACGGACGAATTCATTACACTGCTAAAAACGGCAACAAATACTGCCAGTAATGAGCATTCACTTGTAACCATCGGGATTGAGCCAAATCGCCCGGAAACCGGGTACGGTTACATCCGCCGGGAAGAGAACCCGAGCCTGAAGACAAATGGCCGAAATGTTTATAAAGTGCGCAATTTCACTGAAAAACCCGATTTAAATAAGGCGTCACAGTTTCTTGAATCAGGAGACTACCTTTGGAACAGCGGTATTTTTATCTGGAAAGCGGAAACAATCATAAGTGAATTCAGGACTCATTTACCCGAAGTTTACAAACAGATGGAAATTCTGATGAAGACTGACAAGTCCATAGAAAATATCAACCAATTCTATGAAAATTGTCCATCCATTTCGATTGATTATGGCATTATGGAAAAGGCAAATCATGTTCATGTTGTGCCGGGCAGCTTTGGCTGGAGCGATGTGGGTAGCTGGAAGGCCGTTCATGAGCTTTCCGAAAAAGATGCACACGACAATTCAGCGGGAGAAAACAAAGCAGTTTTTCTTCATTCTAAATCAAACCTGATCCACTCTGAAGGAAACAAGCTGATTGCACTGGTTGGGGTGGAAAACCTTGCATTGGTAGAAACGGATGACACGATACTTGTACTGAATATGGATAATGCACAGAATGTTAAAGAGGTAGTGGATTTGCTGGATGCTGATGGGAAATTGAAGGATTTTTTGTAGATAGAGTTTAGGATTTATTGCCACTGAGATCACAGATTTTCACAGAGGATTCAGTGATATAAAATGGCAACATAAAAAATTGGTGTTTCGCTAATCAGGCATTACTTTGTTCTAAATGGTGATTTCCAGCTGGTCGTAGGCAAGCTGTACGTGTGAAGGGAGGCGGCTGTTACTTTCCTGATGATTTACATATGCGTTCATGTGAACAAGGTATGTCTGTGGGATTTCAAGTTCGGTCGCGATTTCTACTGCCTCTGGTATGGTAAGATGAGTGGGGTGTTCAGGGCCCCAGCGAAGGCCGCTTAGAACCAGAATTTTACTGCCTTTAACTTTTTCTTTTGTTGATAGAGGGATCTCTTTTACATCCGTCATATACGAAAAATCATTAATGCGATATCCTGTTACATCAATTTTTCCGTGATGATATGGCAGAGGGATGATGGTTGCATCCGCATATTGTACAGGTTTATCAATCACATGCATGTCAAGGGTAGTAGACCCGGGATATTTGTTTTTGCCAAACAGGTAATCAAATCGTGTCTGGATGGATTGGATTACTCTTGTTGTAGTAAAAAGAGGAATGGGGCCGTTTTGCATGTAATTATAAGAGCGGAGGTCGTCCAGGCCGGCAATATGGTCCATGTGTTCATGAGTGATGAGTACAATATCGATATGCTGGATATTTGAACGGATGGATTGAATGCGAAATTCCGGGCTGGTATCGATGATGATCGATGTTTGTTCTGTTTGAACCCACACGGAACAGCGTGTTCTCTGGTTCCGTGGATCAGGGTCAATCATCTCACTGCCAAATCCACCGGCAACAGGCACTCCCATCGATGTTCCTGTGCCAAGAAATGTACAAATCATGAAAAATTATCCGGTTTCAAACTGTTTTTCTGATGTTTCAAACTTATCGAGCCGAACCCATAAAGCCTCAAGCTCCCTTCGAACAGCCGGCTTGATAAATAGTTCATCAGGCCCGATTTGTTTTATAATTTTTGCAAGTATAGCAGCCTGAGCTTCAGCCGGCCTGTTTTTATTGATTACAATTAAGCGGTCACCATCAAACAGACATTGGTCTCCCCTGAACGTACCCCTTTCTTTGCGGATGGTATAACCGCCTTTTTCGCAGAGTGATTCAAGTTCAAGTACAAGCTTTTCTGCTTTCATATTCCGAAAACTGCTAAAACCCTATTCCGATAGTGAATAAATGAGAGGTGAAGTTATAATCATTCAGGTCACCTTCAATTCTGTATGCACGATAATCAAATTGGTAACCGATTGAAAGTGCGTTCTCCCCAAATACGTTATTAATCAGGAGATGGGTTTTGGCATCGGTTCGGAAGAGGCTGCCACCAAACAGGTTACCCTGTGAGAAGCTGAATCCATAATTGGGAGTAGCTCTGACAATCAGATTCAGACGCTGATTTAGTCTCATTGCAGCATATAATCCTGTGCCTACAACAAGTGAACTTTGCTGGAATTCTGAATCATTGTCGTTTCTTCTTACCTGTTTCAGGTCTGTGGTAATTTGAATGGGCAGGCCGATGATCATACCGGAATCTCTTATCAGGGGAAAGGCATTGTATAATCTTCCATATACATTCAGGTAAGAATTATCACTCATTCCGGTAAATGCACCTCCAAAAGCAAGGCTTATGTCGAGGCCGGGACTATCGAGCTGCAGACGAAATATACTGTCATTAAAATCGAGAAGCTGATCACCAGGTTCACCAGTTCCCCGATAAGAATAATCGCCCAGTTCCCAGCCGGCTGTTAAAATGGTAAGGCTGCCAAGCGGGCGTTCGCGGCGCTGCTGCGGGTCATCAATCGAAAACATCTGGCCAAACGCAGAGAGCGGAAAAAAAAGAAGAGTAAATAAACAGAATAATTTTAGATGGAAATTGGTAAAATATGTGTTCATTTGGGAATGATAGTGTGAAAAAAACGTTTAACATCCAAAATAGATGGAACAAGCTATGAAAACAATAACAGCAATACTTACAGTTTTATTTTTAATGATAGCACAAACTGAATCTGCAGACAGTGTATATCAATATGAACTAAACCTTATTAACGGTGAAAAAATTTCACTATCGGAGTTTAAAGGAGAAGTTCTTCTTATTGTAAATACAGCATCCGAATGTGGATTTACCCGCCAGTATAGCGGGCTTCAGAAAATATTTGACCAATATTCTGACAAAGGGTTTAAGGTACTGGGTTTTCCTGCAAATAATTTTGGCGGACAAGAACCGGGATCGGATGAAGAGATTGCACAGTTTTGTGAACTGAATTTCGGTGTATCATTCCCGCTTTTTTCCAGGGTTTCTGTAAGGGGCGATGATCAGCATCCTCTGTTTACAATGCTTACCAACACAGAAAATCCCGATTTTACAGGTGATATTTCATGGAATTTCGAAAAATTTTTAATTGACAGGAACGGAAATCTTGTCAGAAGGTTTAAGAGTAATACAGAACCCGACAGTGAGGAACTTTTAAACGCATTGAACAGGTTACTATAACAAATTTAATCTTACATACATCCCATCACCATCCCGATAAAGGGCTCCGGCTGATCCCGGAGCCCTTATTTTTTTGCAAATTCCAAACAGGAAATCGGTATTGACTTCGTTATCATAAGGTGGTTATATTTTATTCTGTTTAAAAATTATTGAAATATTGGTCCGGTAGTTCAGTTGGTTATCCCGAAGGGATCCCTACGGGGGAACGCCTGTCCCGAAGTCTCGGGAAGGTCGCGAGTTCGGCTGCCGGAGTTGAAATAGTAGGAAAGGATTTATAAATGGTCCGGTAGTTCAGTTGGTTAGAACGCCTGCCTGTCACGCAGGAGGTCGCGAGTTCGAGTCTCGTCCGGATCGCAAAAGAAGCTGCTTAACATAGGTTAGGCAGCTTTTTTTTTGAGAGATATTTCCAAAAACCAGGAGAGAACCATGCACTACCTATACATTCTATACAGCAAAAAGCTGGATCGTTATTACAAAGGC
>PWLN01000185.1 GCA_003559375.1 Balneolaceae bacterium
GCTATGCTTATAAAGCAATAATTTCCCGGATTCTCGATAAGCTTTTTAACTGATTCCGATAATTGATTACTACCTGTGATAAACCAAATTGCAATGTGTGTATCCAAAATTAAATTCATAACGAATAGTCCTTAAAGTCATCAAGCGGTTCATCAAAATCATCACTCATTTCAATTAATCCTTTTGCAAGACCGGATTTTCGTTTCTTGGTTTCTTCTTTATCTTTCATTTTTGTTTTTAAAAACTCGACAAAATCATTTGCCTGTTTTTTTAATTCCTCCGGCAACTCTACCAATTTCGCATATATTTCAAGATCATTCATGAAAGAATATATTTGGTGTTAAGATTAATTTTAAGATACAATATTAATTTATTCATTCTAATGCATTTAGCAGCTTGATCCCGATGAATCGTTGGATTTGTGATTTTCCCAAAGGGATGGCTATGCCATAGATTTTTGATCAGCGATGTGGGCATTTTAACAAAATTTGGGGATCCTCTGCTTTCGCAGGAGGATGACGGTGGATTATCTGAGATCACCCGGGTTCGTCTACAAGGCTCATTTCACGGAATTCTTTGCTGGTTAATAGCAGCTCGTCATACGTTCCTTGTGCAATGATTTCTGCATCTTTCATAAGGTATATTACATCGCAGTTTTGTACAGTAGTGAGGCGGTGGGCGATCATGATCAGGGTTTTTTCACCTTTGAGGCGGTCAATAGCGTCTACTACGAACTTTTCGGTAACGTTGTCAAGTGCCGAGGTGGCTTCGTCCATCACCATAATCTGCGGATTGTTATAAAGTGCGCGCGCAATACCAATCCGTTGCCGCTGACCTCCCGATAGCCGAATGCCTCGTTCTCCCACAAGCGTGTTCCACCCGTCTTCCAGGTTATCCACCAGTTCGCCGAGCTGTGCGGTATCAATTACGGTGCGGAGCTGTTCTTCATCCACCTCATCATCAGGGATGCCGAAACAGATGTTGCGGCGAATGGTGTCGTCCGTTAGGTAGATAAACTGCGGAATGTACCCGATGTTTTTCTGCCATCCGGCCAGGTTATCAAAAACATTGGCGCCATCGGCCAGCACCTCACCTTTCTGTGGCGTAAGCAGTCCCAGGATTACATCCGCCAGGGTGGTTTTCCCTGCTCCGGATGAACCCACAAACGCCACCGCACTTTTTTTGGGAATAGTCAGGTTGATATTTTTAACCGCGGGACTGGTGGTATTGGGATAGCTGTATTCCAGGTTGCGCAGTTCAATCCCCTGCTCCAGCAGCAGCGGCGGCGCATCACTCTTCAACCTACGCAACGGCATCCTGCGCTCCTCGAGCATCTTCAGATCACGATACACCTCCTCTACTGAATAATAATTGTACCGAAGGGTGTTGGTGTCTGAAATGATATTGATAATCGATGGCTTGATTTTTACAATTGCCGCCCCGTAAAGCGCCAGCACGGTGATGATCGATTCCAGCTCACGGAACTGCAGCACCATCACAATGGCGATAAAGAGGATACCGGTGAGGGCGATCAGCTCCACCATGTACACTGGTATTTTGTTAAGAACAGCCTTCCAAAGATCATAGACACGATGCTTGTCAGCATGAGAATGGTATTCGTCCAAAAAGTGGGATTCCCGGTGCAGCACCTTCACGTCCTTAAACCCGCCCAACCCTTGTAAAACCGCCTGGTTCATCCAACGCCGGTGCCGGATCGATTCTTTGCCAAAAAAGTTAATCTTTTTCCGTGTAAGCCGGAGAAACAGGAATGAGCCGCCACCAAAAATGAGCATTCCGATACCGGTAATAAACGGCTCCACCAGCATCAGTCCCCCGATAATGAAAACCGCCATCGTACTGTTTAGCGCAATGTTCATAAGGGGTTTCAAAGTGCCATCAAGTACTCGATTGATTTCCTGATTCACATTCCGCAACAGCTCGGAGGTGTTGCGGCTGATGAACCATGTATAGGGTGAATGCATGTAGGCGTTAAAGAGGCGGTCTTGCAGCAGAAGCCTTCGATTCAGCATGTATTTGTTGTGAACATAGTCGTACCCCAGCATGTAGAGGTTTTTGAGTACATAGACCAGGATCAGTACCCCTGAGCTGAACACCACCAGACGCTGCGGGGTGCGGATATCGATCGCCTCCAGGAACGGTCCCACCACCGGCGTGGCCAGCACCCGCGGCGCATCCAGCACCACCGCCACAAACAGCGGTATGGTGCCAATCCCCAGTAAGGTGAGGAACGATGCCACAACCATCATCACAAACAACAACACCAGCTTCCGCAGATCCCCATCCGGCAGAAGAGAGTATATCTTTTTAAGGGATTCAATCATATATAAAGTGCATCCTGGTTGTGGGCCACTCCCGAAGGGATCCCTATGGGGGAAGGCACAAAGGCACAATGAGGTATGTTATTCAGGCCCCACATAATACCATTTTAGTGACTTTGTGCCTTAGTGGCTAATTACCTTAGTGCCTTCGTGGCCAACACAGCTTCGCTGAGCCTCAGTCCCATTTATAGGAGAGGATAAACGATTGTGCCACAATTTCTTCCCGCCTTTCAGGCGGGTTCCAGCATGGTGGTTTTCAGTGTAACCACGAGCTGCATGTTCAGTGATTCAAGGCGCAGGGAGGCGCGTTTTCCTAATACGCGGAGCACCACGCCGTTCAGGTTCATCAGTTTGCCGGCGCGGATACGGACGTGGTCGCCCGGAGTAACGGGCAGCATCTCCATCTCTTCCACATCACTGGCACCGGTAATCACCTTGAGCCGGCCGATCTCTTCATCCCGAATCGGGGCCGGCATCCCGGCAATGCATACGGTGCTGCTTACCGATAGATCATTCAAAACGGCTATACGCTCACGCTGCGTCACCTTTGCAAACAGGTACCCCGGAAGCCAGGGCCGGGTGACCGTTTTCCAGCGGTCGCTCCATCGCACACGTTCTTCTTTGATGGGGCAAAATATCTCAAACTTCTCCGCAAGGCGTTCTGCCGCCTTTTTTTCATGCCTCGGTTTCATGCGAAATGCAAACCATTCGCGCCTGCATTCAGATAAGCCTGAATCCCTGGCCGACAAACTACCAAGATGCCTTTCCGTATCGGGTAAAACCATGAGGCCAAAACCTCTGTCTGATGAATCTTTTTTAAGTGAATGTAAATACGAAGATATGATAAATATTGATATAGATTAAAACAAATTAAAGTTATATGTGTAAAGGCGCAAAGGAATGCGGCCACAAAGGCACGAAGGCACTAAGATGTGTGTTGTTCAGGCCCCACTGAAAACCACCTTAGTGCCTTAGTGTCTTCGTGGCCCTATGCCTTTGTGCCTTAGTGGCCCTATTCACATTTGTGCCTTGCCTATATATGGCCTTAGTACCTTTGGTATGATGACTTCGCCGGCTTCGGTTTGATGGGTTTCGAGGATGGAAGCCACGACACGGGGCAGTGCCAGGCCGGAGCCGTTTAGCGTGTGCACCATCTCGGTTTTTCCTTTTTCGTTTCGGTACCGAAGCTGCATCCGCCGGGCCTGGAATGATCCGAAATTGGAACAGGAACTCACCTCAAGCCAGCGCTGCTGGCCCGGACTCCAAACCTCCAGGTCATATTTTTTGGTCTGCGTAAATCCCATATCCCCGGTACACATCAGCAGGGTACGATAGGGAAGGCTGAGCTTTTCAAGCAGCGATTCCGCATATTCTCTCAGGCTTTCCAGTTCTTCATCCGATTTTTCCGGATGCACAAACTTTACCAGTTCCACTTTATCGAACTGGTGAAGGCGGTTGAGTCCGCGCACCTCCTTTCCATAGCTGCCCGCTTCCCTTCGCCAGCACGGGGTGTAGGCGGTGTAGTAGATGGGAAGGCCATCCATCGAGAGGATTTCATCCCGGTGAAAATTGGTGACCGGCACCTCAGCGGTAGGAATGGCAAAAAAGCCGTCGCGCGGAATGGTGTACATCATATCTTCCTTATCCGGGATTTGTCCGGTACCCCGGGCGGAGTCCTCATTCACAAAATAGGGAGGCTGGATTTCGGTATATCCGTTTTCAGCGGCCTCATCCAGGAAAAAGTTGATCAGGGCACGTTGCAGCCGTGCCATGGGCCCGGTATAAAACGGAAAGCCGGCACCTGTAACTTTGGAGCCGCGGTCAAAATCGATCCATCCCTTTTCGGCGGCCAGGTCCCAGTGCGGCAGCCTCCACTCTTCGGTGCTTGGTTCTCCCCAGGTTTTAAAGACCACGTTATCATCGCTGCCGGTTCCAACCGGAACAGATGCATCGGGCACATTGGGAATCTGGTATAGCAGGTCGTCGCGCTCTTTCTGGAGAACGGAGAGCTGTTCTTCAAGCTTTTTAACGGTTTCCTTGCCCTGGCCTGTTTCGCGGATCAGCTTCTGAGCTTCTTCCTTTTTGCCCTGCGCCATAAGCTGGCCGATCAGTTTCGCCTTTTTATTGCCTTCGGCCCGGGTAAGGTCGAGTTCGGTAACGGTTTTACGCCACTGTTCGTCCTTCTCCAGAACAAGATCCACAGCCGAGGTCTCCTTCTCCCCCTTATTGGCCATCCCCTGTTTCACAAGTTCCCGGTTCTCGCGTATA
>PWLN01000423.1 GCA_003559375.1 Balneolaceae bacterium
ACAGCAGCCCCCACAAGCCTGTGGTGAAGGATCTACGGATCATTGATTCCACGACCATCAGCCTGTTTAGTGATATTCTAAAGGGGCCAGGCCGCCCGCCATTGACCGGCAAGAAAAAGGGCGGGATTAAGCTCCATACGATGATTAACGTGCTTGAAGATGTCCCTCAGTTGGTTCGCTTTAGCTCAGCAGCCCGCCATGATCACACGTTCCTCAAAGAGCTATCGCTACCGGAAGGCTCGTTTGTGGTTTTTGACAAGGGCTATACCGATTACGGGCAGTATGAGCAGTGGAGCGAGGATAAGGTGTATTTTGTGACCCGACAAAAAGACAATGCCGCCTGGCAGTCAGTTGAAGAATACAATATAGGCGATTCGGTTGATATGGGAGTCCTCAAAGACGAACAAATTACCGTTACAAAAGGTGACCGGCAGATCCCGCTTCGCCGCATTGCTTATTACCATGCCGACCAGGACAGAACCTACATCTTCCTGACCAACAACTACCAGCTGGAGCCCGATAAAATCGCTGAGATCTACAAAAACCGCTGGCAGATCGAATCCATGTTTAAGCGGCTCAAGCAAAACTTTCCGTTAAAGTATTTCCTTGGGGATTCCCAAAATGCCATTGAAATCCAAATTTGGGTAAGCCTGATCGCACAGCTTCTGATGCTGCTCGTGCAACGAACCGCACAACGCAAGTGGGCTTTTTCCAACATGGTTGGGGTGATTCGCTATCACCTGACCAGTTACATTGACTTGTTTAGCTTTTTAAAGAACCCAGAGCAATCCTGGCGAGAGTTAACCACCAAACCGCCAGATCAACTTTCCTTGTTTGAGCCATAGAGGGGGTTCTATCTGGCTTACCATTTAAAAACAAGGCTTAGATATCCATTAGCATACCTTCAAGGACTTCGCTAAATTTTAACCGGACAACAATGATATTAAATATGAATGACAAACCTTTGCATAACCACAAAACCTTTGCGTAGCTAAGCCGGGATCTCCTCATGTTGATCTGGATAGTAATACAACCGAAGCGGTAGGCCTCCTAATAACACAGCTTTTGATAGTTTAAAATGTACATCAAAATACCCTTGGAAGAAATTTAATCACAAACAACTCGCTCACCCCTGTTGCAACATATACAGTTGCCACAGATCTGTATTGCTGATGTTAAGCATTGGCTGAACCGCAAGGATCCCGGTTTTGCCGATGTGTTTTTCCAAAAAAGATAACTCTTCAAACTGGGCTTGGGTCTCAGGATCGGGCGGGAGGTCAAACCCGCTCTCTTTCATGATGAGTACCCCTTTTGCTTTTATTGAAAGCTCAAGGTAAATGCGCAGGTAACAGATCATATCCCCAACAATGGCAGCGGGAAATTTCTCCTGTATTGATCTGAGGTAACTGCCAATCCGGGTTTCGGAAATATTGCCGGCAAGCAGTATCCTGAGCATTTCCATGTCGCTGTCGAGTCCGGTGCCCAGCCATTGCCGGGTGTTTTCCTCGCTTTTTTTGAATACCAGAAACACAAGCGGTGGCAGTGTAATACAAATAATGAGGGTGACGGTAATGGGTGGTAATAAAAACATGTTATACAACGAATGCAGAATGATCGCAGCCAATAACCCCGGCAGGAATATCAAAATCACCGGCCAGGATTTTCTGTCATCAATATCCTTACTGATCATCGCCGCGATTGCCGTAGTACCGCCATGCATTACGGCAGTTCCGAACCCCCTCACAAACCAGGTTATCATACTTGCATCACTCAACACCCTCATATAGTAGATATTTTCGATGATGGCAAAACCCGCACCTATGGCAAATCCGACGATAGCTGCATCCACCATAAACCCAACCTTTCTGGCCTTTATCATGTAAACAATAAAAAGAATTTTAAAAAACTCTTCCGTTACCGGTGCCACAAACCTGGAAAAATCTGCAGGATTCATTGTTAGCCAGGTAAACAGGTTGTAGTTCAGAAACATAGTGAAGATAGCCATCAAACCACCCGAGAAAAGCGCCAGGAGTGTTTGTTTTATAGTCACAAGCTTAAAACTGTCAATCAGTTTCATAAACAGGAGAAAAAGCAGGATCGGTACAAAGGCTATGCTTATCTCAATAAATAATGAAATTATGTTCATTATCGATTATAGGTATTTTTTATTACGGGCACTGTAGATTTTTCGTGTTCAAAGTTTTCTTAGGTTCATAGCTTTGTATTTTTGTGGTCAAGCTATGTTAGGGATGGACACTTGCGCCAGCATCCATCATCCAGAATCCAGCATCCTCAATAAAATCAGCAAAGGAAAAAATCACCGAAGCAATCTCAACGAAATCATCCACTCATCTGTACGGTTCCCGGTATCATAATCCCATGCTGAAGCATACCCAAATGATAGTGTTGATTCAAGTATTGAAAATACGACCATGCGTATATCAAGTTGTGCTCCGGCATTATAAAAACGACGCCGCGTGTCATTGTGATCGATATTGGTTACCAGTCCGGAACCAAAAAGATTTAGCTGAGCCCAGTTCGCATAATAATTCATGAAGCCAGCTCTTTTAAAACGTAGTGGTGGCAGCGCCAGTTCTGCCATAAGCTTTCCGTAGTTCGTTCCGGCAACCTCGTTGAGCTCAACGCCAGGGAATGAATAATAAGTACGATATCTTCGGGTTTGAAGATGGTCGATCCAGTTATTGCCGAAGCCACCGAAATAGAAATTACCAAGTGGTTCCTCACGTGGCGAAAATGAAATTCCCGCTGATGATCGAAACCATAATGCGGCATGGCGAACAGGCAGTGCTATACCGTAGTCAAAATTTTGATTGATTCTCGGAAATAGTGTTCCTTCAACATAATTATTGTACGTCATGAATTCCCACCGCACCCCTTTTTCATAATCTACGGCTCCGAGAGAGTTCAGAAGTGACTCGTAAGTAAGCCTGCCAGACAGTGCAACAAACTGATCGAATGAGGTAAGGATGTTCTGAAAATCGGGCAGCCGCTCCATACCGCCATAATATACAGCTGTCAGGTTGCCATTAAGATTACGGTTTACTTCTTCAATAAATTGATGTGTGTACCCAAGGCCGGCAGAGTATCCTTTCCTGCTTCTTTTCGTTGGACCGAAAAGATCGTAGAAATCAGCTCCATTATAACTGCCAAAAAAATTCCATCTGTTGGTTTCGTATAAAAATGTACCGTGGAACGCTTCATTATTGGGTACATTCGGATGGGGCGACCATGATAACGATATACCGAGGTTATGCATTCTCAAATAATCACTGAAATTAAACCTCAGCCCTCCTGCCGCATAATCCTTATAGCCCTGAATAATCGGATAAATAGATTTAAGCCTCAAATTCCCCAACGGTGAATACTCGGATCGTTCAATGATGAGTTCATCCATGTTAAAGTTCTGGGGGTTTGGAGCAGGCAGCATCCAGTCGATGACTTCCGGATGGTTTTCCACCACCTCCTGGCCAAGAAACTGAATCGCACTCACTCTTGAAACAGGTTCGTTGGCAATTTTCACGGGAAGAAATCCTGTGCCGGTATATTCAAATGCAATCAATTCATTTTCACTGACTGGAATCGGCTTAAAGTAACCTGTTTCCACGTTGGTGAGCCAACGTATTTCATTCTGTTGAATATCATACCTGACAATATTTGAAACTCCGCTGTAATAAGTTGAACCGAAAAGATAATTTCCATCTGATGAAAATGTAAAACTCGCCGGAGAACTTACCTCAAAATCAAAAATTTCTCTGGGTTCAAAAACTCCCGATTTCAGAGAATCAGTGCTTAGCATTACCAGCCTTTGATGCCCTCTTACATCTCCTATAGCCGCACTCATCCATTTGCCGTCTGGTGATATATCAATATCAAAAATATCTTCGCCATACGGCATGGAATGTATCCTGTTCCATTCTGTATAGGGGAATGGTATTCTTACGATGGATACAATCCCATTGAGGTGCCGGATCCCCCAGAGTGAACGGTCTGTACGGTCAAAGACCAGGTCACCGATTCTGGCGTCTTTCATCAGTCTTTGGGGCTGACGTGTGTAGATATTCACGGAATATAAATCACGCCATCGGTTATTATCGTTGGTATAGAATATGGTATAGGTTTCCGGATCATAGGCCACTGAACTTACGAAATAGAGGGCGGCACCCTTTATATCAGCAATTCTGCGCATGCTGCCATCGTTCGGATTCACTTCAGCAATATGTGAGATGGTACCGGGATAGTCCACGGCCATAAATATCCGGTCGATTTGTTCATCATAAATTCCTCTTGAAACGCCGCCTAAAGGCCGTCTTGACAGTACTTCCCGTCCTGTGACCGGATTGCGTCGTATACGTTCCAGGTTTTGCCGTTGCCACTCCCGCTCCCAGTTAATCCAGTTCGACCACTCATCATCCAGCGATCTGCCATATACATTTCTGAACTGATTGGCATAGAAACGCTTTGTACCGGGTGTTCTGCTGGTCCATTCGAGCAGAGATTGAGGGCCATACATAAGTGACAGATACGACATGAAGCGTGTTCCATACATATAGGAATTCGCACCAACCTGAAAATCAACTGTGGTACC
>PWLN01000288.1 GCA_003559375.1 Balneolaceae bacterium
GAGTCTGCATGGCATCATCGAAAGTAATCATCCCTGATAAACGATCGCCATTATCAACTACAGGCAATGCAAGGAGGTCGAGTTTTTTTAGTTTTCTGGACGCTTTTTCGGCAGGTTCGTTTACATTTACTTTTTCAATGTCTGATGTCATGATATCGCGTACCAGGGTTCCCGGCTCTGATACAATCAAAGCCCGCATCGATACTGTACCGATCAGTTTTCGATTTTGATCTACCACATAGGTGTAGTAGATCATCTCGTGGTCAGGAGCTTCTATACGCATCTTTTCGATAGCCTGTTCCACTGTTTGATTCGGGTGGATAAAGGCATAGTCAGATGTCATGATCGCGCCAACAGTACCCTCCTCAAATGCTGAAAGCCGGACGATATCATCGCGTTCTGCTTTTGCGAGGTGACGGAGAATGGTGTTCTTTTTTTCAGGCGAGAGCCTGTTTAACAGGTCAACACGGTTATCGTGAGGCATTGTTTCAATCAAAAGCCTCACTTCTTCCATGTCTAAGGTTTCAACGAGGCTGATTTGAGTGTCAAAATCGAGATACTTCATGGTATCTGCCTCTTCTTCGGTATTCAGCAGGCGGAAAAGGGTTTTCCGGTCACCGGTTTCCAGTTCTGTTATGAGTTCAGCTATGGTTGCCGGGTTCAGGCCTTCTATCAATGACTTGAGTTTGTCAGTGTTTTCCTCTGATAGTGCTTGCCTGAATGGATTGATGTCGTAGTTTTGTATGGTCATGGTTCTGTCAGGTTTGGGCACAAGACAGAACGCAACACTCTCTGATTAACAGAAAGGATTTATTGAAATCTGTCTTGTACAGATTATATTTTTAATTTGAATTGAGCCGGAACTCGGAGGTTCGTCCATATGGGTATGTTTTTGTTAGAGGTATTTACCAGAGCCTGTCTGGTGTGAATGTAATGCCGACATTAAATCCGGGTGCGGTTTCCATTCTGCGAAAACCTTCACCATAGGTAATGTCCATTTCGAGCAAGCCGGGAAGCAGAGATATCCTGAGCCCGCCCTGAAAGAAATAATTGTCAAAATTAGCAGCGGCTACTTCTGAAAGGATGGTAAAGCGGTCGGAAATACCAAAATCTCCCCGTATCCCTTTAATCACTTCATATTGCCATTCTTTTTCAGCACCTTCGGGGCCGGAATTTTCATATACGGCTTCAAAACCGAGATTCAGATGCAATTGAGATGTGTAGCCAAGTATCATACGGCTATAGGGAATCATGACGAACAACTCCTCGAAATTGCCGTCAAGGTCGTATAATAGGCCGGCCGCAACACCGATTGCCTGGCCGCGTGTTTCGAGGTCTCCGGGTACAAACTTTACTTCAAAGATCCAGTTAGTCGGATCCAGTCCTTCACGGGAATCAAAACCAATCCCGGTACCGATTTCCAGGCCCTTCAGCGGGCTTATTGCTGGTAAAAACCACGATTCCCTGGAACCGTACCAGGTTTCAATCTGGAATGAGTTGGTTGTTGTTACAGCCGCATCATCCACAAACATCTGTTGGGCAGTTGCTTTCTGGTGGAATATGGCCAGAAAAAAGATTACAAGTATTGCTGCTGCTTTCAGCAGGCTGGGTGTATGTTTTTTTGTTTTCAGCATGTCAGTCACTAATTAGTGGCGATAGCTAACGTAAACAACACTTTTCACCGAATCAAACAGTAAGGATGCTGATTTCATTTCATTCGTACACAACGGTCTGCCAGGCAAACCTGTGGAAAATAATATCAAGAATGTGTTTGGAAATAAGAAGCACCGCAGGAGAGAAGCCGGTGCATTTCAAAAGGATACCCGGGCTGCTATCCAGCGTTTGCTGCAGATTCAGCAGTGTTTATTAAGCAACTACTACCGGGTTCGTCCATTTTAATTGAAATTAGTTAATTGTTATCAAGCTTACTTAATAGCCTTACAATGATAAGGCTATTTTTTTTAAATAAAAAGAATCAACAAATAGCATAGAAAAGCCGGCTATAGAGGCAATTGAAAAACATATACTTAAAGCTGGCATAGAAAGTTCGTGTGATTTATCACAAGAACATACAAATTTAATTAATTCAAGGATTGTAAACCGGAAGGAAAAATAATTACTTTCATCATACAATGAACAACGTTTCTAAACGAAAACCGGAAAAAGATCCCGTAAAAAAAGCCCTGATCATTAGCCTGGTTGTTTCAGCAATCAGCCTTTCTGTTAAAATCGGGGCGTTTATCATAACGGGATCCACTGCGGCGCTTTCCGATTCGGCAGAGTCTGTGGTGCACTTTTTTGCTGTGATGTTTGTGGTATACGGTTACTATCTGAGCAGAAAGCCGGCCGATGACGAGCATCATTATGGCCATGAACGGGTTGAATTTCTTTCCGTGGGAGCTGAAGGGGCAATTATTCTGGTGGCCGGGTTAACCATTATTTACCACGCTGTAGCCAGTGCAATTACAGGTATTGATATTCAGAATATGGACACCGGTATCATCATGCTGGTTATTGCAGCGCTGATCAATCTGGTTCTGGGTTCCTATGTTCTTCGGGTGGGCAGAAAGCATAATAATATGATTGCCATAAGCAATGGTAAACACACCCTTACCGATGTATGGACCAGCGGCGGTGTTGTAACCGCGTTGATTCTAATCCATTATACCGGATGGCTGTTTATTGATGTGGTGGTGAGCTTTATGATGGCTGCATACATCATGTTTGAGGGGTATAAACTCCTGCGTTTTTCAGTGCTTGGCCTGATGGACACCCGGGATGCTGATGTGGATGCTGCACTGGTAAATGTGCTTGAGAACAAACTTCCTGCAAGTGTGAAAGACTGGCACCACCTGCGCCACAGGTCCTCCGGCAATACCACCTGGGTTGAGCTTCATCTTGTTTTTGATGATGAGATCAGCCTTAAAAAAGCCCATGAAGATGCAACCCGGCTTGAGAGGCGCATGATTGATTCACTGAATACAGATGCTGTAATTACGATTCACCTTGAACCTTTCAAAGCTCATGATGAGTCACATTCAATTTTGGATGGGGCAAATAAAGAGAAAGGGCTGGATGAATTTATGTGAAATGAAATGTATATTCATTGTAGATACAAATTAAGAGTACTCGAAATGAAAACAAACATTCAAAAATGGGGAAATAGCCTGGCTGTATGATTGCCCAAACCATTAATGGAGCGCCTGAACATAAAGCAGGGTGCCAGGGTTGAAATTTTGTCGGATGATGATGAATCAATAACAATTCGCCCAATTTCCCACCCTGCTTATGATTTGAAAACGATGCTTACCGGGGTTAAGGAAGGGAATATTCATGATGAAGTGGATTGGGGAGAAGTCTTGATTGGATAAGCCGGAAAGCAGAATATATTGAGAAAGTGCCGGATGAAATTTTTTTTGAAGTTAAAGGGAAATTGGATGCGTTAATTCAAGGTTAGACGTTTATGTTACATTTAAGAACTCATTCATGAAATATTTTTTTGCTGTTTTACTTTATTTACTTCCATTCATAATGGTTCCCGTGCTGGAAGCCCAGGCCGGCAGTGATGAATTCCGGATAGCCCGAATTCAGTATCGCGGCGGGGGCGACTGGTACAGCTCACCGACTGCACTCACCAACCTCATCCGGTTTACACGAGAGCGTGTACCGATCAGGATCAGCGATCGTTATGATGATGTTCAGCTTGGCAGCCGTGATATTTTCAACTACCCGTTTCTATACATGACGGGCCACGGAAACATTGCAGTAAATGATGCCGAGATGCAGAACCTGAGGAACTATCTCGAGAACGGGGGTTTTCTGTATGTGGATGATGATTACGGATTTGACCAGTATGTTCGCCCCATTCTCCTCAATATTTTTCCTGAAGAACAGTTTTTTGAGCTGCCGGCCAATCACCCGATCTATAACATTGTATACAACTTTCCTGAAGGAAGGCCGCCAAAAGTGCACGAACACGATGGCAAGCCACCACAAGCGTTTGCCGTTTACCGGAACGGCCGTATGGTGCTGCTTTACACCTACGAGTCGAATCCAGCCGATGGCTGGGCCTACGATGAACATGCCAATCCAGAAGAAATCACACGTGCAGCCCTCGAATTCGGCGTAAATCTGCTGGTCTATGCATTCACTCATCCATAGACTTGTACCCCGGCTCGCCGAGCCGGGCTGGGAAACCTTCTGAAAAGAGTAAAACATTCCGATTTGAATGTATAGTGGGTAATGGTTCACAGATCCAGGACCGATTTAGTTTCAAAGATCCGTTTTTCCGGGTCGGCCCTGAAAGGATGCCAATGGCACGACCCGGGCTATAATTCCCCAAGGCACGACCCGGGTTACAGTAATATGAAAGCAATTATGCAAAATATCCGGCTGAAACATATATTATCTTATCAGTTATCAGAGAAACTGTATCATACTCTCGGAACTGTGATTTTTTTGATAAAGGTTTTGCATCTGTCATTTTAACTCAACAATTGAATAGAATAAATTCGAATAGCTATGAAACGTTCTGCCATTATTTACTTTATATTCCTCATTATTCCATTACTTGGCCTATCTTGTGCGACTATCGAAATTAGTGAAAGGGATGCGTTTGATGCTCATCGTACGGTAACTCCCGAAACATTTGATATTGAGCCATACCGGCTTCATGACCTAACCCTTGAAACTGAAGACGGGGAGCTGCTGGATGCATGGTTTCTGGAGAGGGATGATGCACAGGCAACAGTTGTTTATTATGGCGGAAACGGATTTTTGATGGTTATTTCCCGGTCCCTGATCGAAGCCTATCGGGATATTCCAGTGAACCTCATGCTTTTTGATTACAGGGGATACGGGCGTAGTACAGGTACCGCAACAGTGAGGGGATTACAGACCGATGCCAGGGTTGCGTATAATTATGCCCTCAGCGCAGTACCCTCCCCACAGGAAACGATTATTGTTCACGGACATTCCATGGGCTCATTTCTGGCAGCCATGATAGCCGAAGAAAATGAAGTTGCCGGTTATATTCTTGAAAGCCCGATTACTGAAGTAAACCGTTGGACCCGCCGCCTGGTACCCTGGATAGCCCGGCCGTTTGTCAGATTTCGTATCGACCCTCTTATACAAGAGCAAAACAACCTGGAAAGAGTGGCAAGAATTAATGAACCGGTACTGTTTACCGGTGGATCATTTGATGATGTAACACCCTTCCGAATGGCCAGGGAACTTCATGAAGCTTCTGCATCTTCTCAAAAACGCCTGGTTGAGGTAAATGGCGCCAAACATAACGACCTGCCCCGCTTTCGGCAGTATCGTGAGGCTCTGGACACTTTTTACCGAAGTATTGGTATACAATAGAAAGGCAAAATCACGCATCGTCATCCCTGCGAAAGCAGGGATCTCCAAACATTAAATACAGACGGGATATAAAAGTATTTTAAGCCCACGCAAGAAGGATTGAAAGCAGGCTTCTTGCTTCATTCGTTAGATATCCTTTATAAGATCTCAGAGTATGTAATTGGTTAAGGGTTAACCAGATCCCGTTTGTATCATGGACATCTGCCCATTTTGGATCCGCTTCATAAATTCCATAACCGGCTATTGAGTGCATAAATCGTCCGCCTTCGTCAGACTGATAAACATTTGCATGTTGTATGGTTGAGTTATCACGAAGTGCGGTTTTGCACCACTCCACACACATGTGAGAAGGATCACTGATGTAAGACGGAGCAAGTTGGACTTTATTTTTAAATCCCTGTTCCGGAGCAAAACGAAAATAAAAATGTAGAATACCTGAAATTTCACAGCAAATGAGTACAATCTGTACTTCACGGGAAGTCTCCAGTAATGGCTGACACCAATTTTCAACCTCTCTGTTTTTTACACTTACCAAATATTGCTGAACAAAAAATGGTGCATCCGGATCGCTGCTTTCAATACGGTCTTTAGTTGTTCTCCAGCTTTTCAATTGGTGTAACGGGATTGTTTCAGTTATAAACTCTACTGAACGCCGTTTCATTTCTATCTTTTCCAAAATTTCTTCGATAAAATATACAGAAGAGTGGTTGTTATAGGATTGGTATAATTTCTTGCCAAATCCATTACTTTTATTCCATTTGCAAAAAGGGGTTTCCCCGTCTTGAACCAGTTTATACCAGTCGGAACAGAAAATTACAGAACGGGCATCCGTATTGATCATAAAATCATGAAGAAGTGCAGCGCGGACAATGTCGGCAGAGAACCATTTGTATATGGTATATTCAAAAATTTCATCAATATTGCTCATAATAGCTGTACAATTGCGATTATACTTATTCAGAAAACGGTCGCCCTGTTCAGACTGTTCTACATCGATATCCAGATTGAATCCGGATTTGCCAGAATCAAGAAAGTACTCTAAAAATGGAGTTGGAAGGCCTTTATGTACCATTTCGTAGTTACTTTTGGTAGCTTGTACAGTGGGTGCGGCCTGTACTTTAAGTACATTTCCGGGTTCAACTTTTGCTTGTATAAGCCAGTGCCAGGTACTTTCTTTTTTGGCGATCAGAAATCCCAATATTCCGATTTCGGGCTGATCGATGATAGGCTGTTCATGATACCTCAGATGTGGGAGGTTACTTTCAACTCTGAAACCTTTTATGGAAAAGAACCTTTTAGTGGAATGCTCCAAGACTCCGTCAACAAACTTCCAGTCACTGCAAAGGTTAAATGGAATCCTTTTAACATTCAATCCGCATTCTATACGTTTCTGTTGCAGCCAGTTTTGAAGTGACTGATCGTAATTTTTTAAGATCTTTAATTCCAATTTATGAGATAGTTTTCTGACCTGTTTAATTTAAAATGTCTTTGATAACTTCATCCAATGATGGCGGTTTCAAGTCGTTTTCACTGGTTCTTTTATGCAATAAAGCTCTCCAGTTTTTTCCTTTCTTTGAACCGGCTAACTTATACAGCCATGTGTCGATATCAAATCCGGTATGATAATATAAATAAGAAAAATTTTGAATTTGAGAATCTGTTCCCGGAATTGGGATTTTCTTTGGCCAGATGTTGGCTTTTTTGGAGGTAGTGTAAAGCAATTTCAAGGTGATCAGGAAGCCAAAGATCATCATGATTCAGAAAAGCGATATAGGGTGTATTCGCTAACATTATTTCCGCAGAGTTTGGCAAAGCCAGTGAGCCTGTTCGATGTGACCAATTAACAAATGTTATGCGGCTGTCTGAGTTTAACTCTTCCATAAGAAGCGTAGTTTCTTCACGGCAGCAATCACCGATAACAAGACGATGCCTGATGATGCATCAAAAATGTGTAGCAATGAATTTCTTTATGTATAACAGGCATCGGAATCGACTTTCAAAAGAAGAGAAAAAGAAATTTCCCCATTGCATTCCTGTAACGGAAAAGCGTTATTTAGAAATCTAAACCATACGGGAAAAACATGGCACAAAAATCCGGAGAAAACCTGCAGTTACCTACTGCAGATGAATTGAGTGAACTGTCTCATTATGCACAGGTGGCGTATGCAACGAGGTGTGCATTGAGGGTGTTTACGTTGACGAGAGAATCAGCAGAAACAGTACAAATTTATAATAATGCAATTCAGTTTTGTGCCCTTTATACAATTGGATTATATACTGAAGATGATTCTGATCTGGAAAAACATTTCAGGTTAATTAAGAATTTTGTAAACAGAACCACAGAATCGAATGAAAATTTTGCTATACATGCTTCTCAGGCTTTAAGAGCTACAATAAACCATGCTTATGATTTAGTGACAAATAAATCTATTACGGCGGGGAGTCGTATTCTATTTATAACCCAAACTATTTTAAAAAGCTTAACTGATGCAAAATTAAACTTGAACAATGAAGTAGTGCTTGAATTTCAGTCTGATTTTAATGAATTAAGAGAAAGATATTCTCAATTTAATAGACCTATTAACAAGGATTTCTATCACAGACCATTATGGTCACAACTCAATACATCAGAGTTAGAAAGGATAGAGAAAATAGTTGAGGATTGGATATATACAATTCAGAGTAGAAGTAAACCATTAATAAATTTATTGTACTGGCATTTTTTTGATTCAAGGCGCCACGGTGAAATACCCTGGGACAGTATTGAATCAGAAGTAAGGCAATGGCTGGCTGAATTGGAGTCTGAGAACACCGGAGATAATGAGGATATATCCATACCGGATCAAGAGAGTTCTGAACTTGGCCGGGAGTTCAGTACTGCAGGCAAGATGTTCGATACCCACAACCTTAATGGTGCCGCGGTATCATTGGGGGGTGACATGTCGAATGAAGACCTGCTGGGGAGGGAGAAGCTGGTAAATGCAATGGCCGATATGATTGCTTCACCCGGCCAGGACACCCCTTTCACGATTGGATTGCTGGGCGACTGGGGTTCCGGCAAAAGTAATGTGATGCATCTGCTCAGAAAGACACTCGAAGAAAGAGCCGATTCAGAGAGATTTTATTTTGCTGATTTCAATGCATGGGAGTACGAACATACCGACAATATGGCTGCCGGTGTTGCTCAAGAGGTGCTAAAAGGATTGCTTGAAAAGAAAAATTTTTGGCAGCAATTATGGATAAGAATCCGGTTCGGCAAAGAGGAAAATGGGTTGATTATGCCTGTTTTAGGCGTTACCCTGTTACTTGTTGCTATTGGAACCTTTGTGATGGCGATTACTCAACAAACAGGCGGATGGATTGCAGCGTTTATAGCTACGGGCGGCACACTAACCCTATTTTTCAAGCAAATTTTAACGATCATAGAACATCCGCTTACCGCGGAAATCAACAGCTATCTGAAACTGCCTAAATATGCGGATTATCTGGGTACCATACCCGTCCTGAAACGGCATTTGAAAACGCTATGTGCTCTGGTAATATCGCCCGGCATTAAAAAACCAAACCGCCTTATCGTTTTTGTAGACGATCTCGACAGGTGTGATCCAGAGGCCATCTCAAGAACACTTGATGCCATACGCCTGGTAATGGATATTGAAAATGTGGTGATCATTATTGGTATCGATCACAGAATTGCATTCAGGGCGGTCGAGAAGCAATACGTTGCGCTGGCAGATGATGAACGCACATCAGCCGATATTGCTCGTGATTATTTGGGTAAAATCATTCAGCTACCGGTTATGCTGAATAATCCCGGTGAAGAAGAACTGGAAAGGTTCATATCAGAAAAATTATTCAGCGATGTTAAAGAAAGAGAAATAACGGATCGTAGTGATCAAAGCCCAATACCAGATAATAAAGAAATAAATGAATTGGCTGGTATGGGTGAGAGAGATAAATCCAAAACTGCCGCTCCTGCTGGCGAAGAGACTGGGAAAGATGACGGCTCGGTTGATGTCGGCAATGAGTCTGTACTGAATCAAATAAAAAGACCAATTATCAAAGGCCAAAATCCCGATAAACCCCAGTCACAAACAGATGAGTCAGATATAATGACTGATACATATGAAGAGAAAAAGTACTTTACAGAGATGTGTACACTCTTCGGATTACACAATCCGCGTCAGCTAATTCGTCTGAGAAACTGCTACCGATTATTGAAACGAATTGTGAGGCCAAATGAAGAAGAATGGCGGCCACAGATGATACTGCTCTTCTGGCTGGAATTTCTATACGCACAGCAGCAACAAGACCGTATTGATATCGAAGAATGTTTCTACGATAAGGATCCCGGCAAATTGGATAATATCCTTCAAAGAAAAGGATTTGATAAAAACCTTTCTGAAACAATTGCATTCAAACTAAATCTGCAAAAAGATGATTTTTCATTTTATGAGAGAATCGTTAATGAAGTAAAACGCCTGGTATTACCCCACAGCGAAAGCGCAAAAAGGGCAAAGGAAGAATCGGAAGCGCCGGTTGTTGATGGTTCGCCGGATCAAAAGAAAAGCCCGGAGGATAAACCATAAACTAAAAGAAATATTAGGGGGAGCCACAAAGCCACCAGGGCACAAAGGAGTATGATTTTTTTAGTGAGGTTATCACCTGTTATTCATGGTTAAACTTTGGGGTAGGCTTTTGTGTATCATTGTGTCCTCATGCCTTTGTGGTTCTGACTGCAAGATTATCTTTTCCCGGCTTCATTCTTAAATTTTTAACCATTCATCCAATAAATTAAGAGTTCATTCATTTTTAATAAGAGAGTTCATTTTTGATACCGGTTTTGTAAATGCAAAGTATCATGAAAACATATTCTGTTGTTTTATCATTTTTGATACTCATTTTATTTTTCATTCCGGCAGATGCCCAGCGCCTTATCGAACGGGGAATGATCCTGAATCCTCTTGAAAATCCTAATGTGGATATTGCTGAAAATGAGATATCCTGGTTTACCCAGGCAGGCGGTTGGGGATCTTTTGGCACGTATGGCCTTTACGGAGATGATAACCATGCATGGTACCAGCACCTGGGGGCGTATTTTGAATTATATAGGAGAGGAAATGAATCGAGCCTTGCCTTTACCGGCCAGATCGAATTTATCGCTGATACAAACAATGATATAAATTTTAGTCCGCGCGCCATATTCTGGGAAGAGGGGCTGCTTTACACACGACGAATCGGGAACCCGTTTATCCAGTTTGGGTACTACCATCGTTGCAAACATGACATCGATAATTTCCGGTTTGGCGAGGAGCGGACGATGGTCTTCGGCAGTGTACTTGCAAGGCTTGTGCTGCCCCTTTCACTGTTTTCTACGGATGATGGCCTGCTGGCTCTTCAGTACGATTATTATACGATAACATGGGAAAAACGCACCCCAAATACTTTTCAGAATGGCGCATTTAACTGGGATGAGTTGATCCATTCATTTAAATTGAATGCAGCGTGGCAGCGTGCCCTGGCTGACAATGCAAATTTCTATCTTGACGGATATCTGATGGGTACCCAGCTTAAGGATGATTCATGGCTTAACGGGCAAATCCGTGCGGAAATTGGTGCAGCTACTCCTGCAGGCCAGGTGCGTTTTGGAGTACATGCCGAATATCTGGGCGACAGCGGCATACCTGTGCATCCCAAAAGTGTGACGCTGATCGGTTTAGGGGTTCGGGTTATGTCTGCAGGGAGCATTCGCTAAGTTTTCCTTTTTTTTGGTTTTTTTCGTTTAACTCCGCTCCATAGCATCGACCCAATCCATCCTGATGCAATGCCGGTAAGAAGAGCAAGAAGCAGGGTAATCTCAAAACGTGTTTGCACAAAACTCGAGATCAAAATAGTACCTACAAAATGCAATACAACGGCACTTACATAGCCTATCGCAAAACTCCCAATAATATCTCTGGGCTTAAGGTTTACAACAAACTGAACAACAAATGAAGCAGCTATACCAATCAATATCCATAAAACCAGAAATTCAAGATTGTTAAAATCTAGCTGCCGAATGTCACTGGTCCATAGAGGTAAGCCTGCAGCAATCATGGAAATAAAAATAGTGATGAGCCTGTAGTTATGTCGTGTAGTTTCAAGCATATATCAGGATGAATAATAGTTAAAATATCAAATTAACAGTTCATTGATAAATTGTTTCCAAATATACAACAACAGGTTATTAAAATATCAATACCTTTTTACGATTTTTTTCATATCTAAACATAAACTAAAGATTAAACTCTGCTAATCTAAATTACTTCTATTGAAATAGATAATGAAAAATATTATTTTTTATTTTAATTTATATATTAAGTAGTAATGCAAATATCAGGTCTGTATTATAGAAAATAAATAACCTGATAAAAATAAATGTTAGTATGAATATAAAATTTGTTAAACGCTCCCAAATTAAATCGAGTAAGAGAAGGTCATCCAAATTTAAACCGCTTATGGATGCTCTTGATAAGCTCGAACCCGGAGGACAAGCGGTGGAAGTTACATATGCAAATGAAAAAAGTGTAAATTCCATGCGAACAGCAGTCTACCAGTACAATCAGGAAAATAATGTAAAGATTAAAAGTGGCAAGGATGCCACGAATAAAAAAATCTATTTTTACAGAGAAAAATAGATTTAAGCATGAATTGTATTAAAGCCTGTGTTATATCTTTTGTCATATCAATTCTATCGTGAAATAAACGGACAGAACCTTGTTTATTATTATGGTTTATCCAGGCCGGGTGTTTTAATTTAGCATATTCAATAAGTTGTTTAGGAATCATTTGTTTCAAATATGATTCCCTGAGAAATTGAAAGTCGCAGAGGCTGGTCGATTTTTTTTGCCCTGACTGATGGGGTGGATACGGCAACTCCCCACTGTCCTGTTGTTTTAAAAGGAATATCAAATTTTGCAGGTGTTACCATGCGTGCCTGGCCCTCAAGATTTGCAAGAATGAAGACCTCTTTTCCTGTTTCATCATTTTTTCTGTATCCATAGCAGATAACAGAGCCTTCAACCGGTTCACGATATCTTAAAAAATCATTAGGGCCAAAATTGTGATTCAGCCATGGATTTTGCAGTCTGAATTGGCGCAACCTGTAATTAAAAGTAGTTTTACGCGGATCTGCAGAGTCTTTGTGGTTGTCTGTATTGCAGTATTCATGCATATCTTCCATCCAACAGGATGCATATTCATTCAGCTTTTCAATACTCCAGTTACTAACATCGAAGCCCGGGTCATAATGATTAAGCAGTGTGGCAGTTACACTCAGATTATAATCGGTGGTAATTAACAGATTCCTAAGGGTTATGGCAAATCTCCTCAGTCCGGACAAGCTGCCAAATCCAAAACTTTTCAGTTTCTTAAAAAAGCGCGATTTTCTATACTCAATACTTGTGATCTGCCATTCAGTAAAGTGTGCTTCTGATGCGGCAACTTTTACGGCATATTGAGTATCCGTATTTCTGAAAAAAGTCCAGGGTGTGCCAGTAATAGCGTGTAGAAAATCCATAGGGACGCCAGGCAAAAATCCATTTATGAGAAGTGTGGAAGACGGGTTATTATAGGCACTCTCCATCACCATTTTGAGCGAGTTGCCCAATGAGAAGTTAACACTTACTTTTGAAGGATCGCTTTCTGTTCCCCTCCGTAATGTATCATGGTTGGCATATCCGGTGATCCATTTATTACCATGAACACAATGCTCACTCAACCGCCACCATTTTGAAAGCCAATAGGTATAGATGTATGGACTGTTATAAGCAAATATCATTGGCCCCCACTGATGCGGATGTTTTTGGTGTTCGGTTACATCACGATAGGTACAGGCGAGCTCCCAGTCATCCCGTGGCCATGGGCGGGCGTCCTCGAAAATCATCCATGGCTTAAATGTGACACCAGCCGCTTCAGCTTCGATTGAACTTATTTCTTTCAAAAAATCATCATCGATCCGTGTTGAATCGGCCATGGCATCATAAGTGGTGATATCATGTGATGCATCAATCCGGAACCCGTCTATTCCCCAGATTAGTTTACGTTTCAGTATTTCCAGAATCATGGCTCTCACAAGGGGATGCTTAAAATTAATACTCAAGCCATACGAGTTTTCTCCGGTAAAAAAATCTGGAGGTAAAACCATTTCGGCTTGTCTGTCGGCATGACCAAATACAACATCAAGTATAACCTTGATTGGGTGCACCGAAAAATTGTGGAGTATTTCTATGAGATTGAGAAGCTCATGAGGCCTGCCTGTTGTAAGGATAGAGGGATTGATTGCTGCAGAACCAAATATGGCCGTATCGTAGCCCCAGTTAGTAATGTCTGGTTTACGTAAACGGATGGTTAGTTCACTGTTATTCTCTTTGGGTTCCTGAACATGGCTCCAAAAGAGGTGATGAACAGGGTGCTGAATAACAGGCTCAATCGGCATCAGCTCAATGCCATTAAATCCGGAGAAATTTTTTTGTGCCTGGGTAAGCGGAAGTCCTTTAGCCAGGCTTACAGATGCCTGCTTAAATCGTAATGCCAACTCCTGAAGCGAGCCTTCCTGGGTGCTTGTTCCGGTGTGTATTTCAAGAAGGTTGTCAGATGGTGGAATACGATTATCACCTTTATTTCGGAACTGCTTTTCAAGATCCAAGTAGTAAATCTGATCTTTACGGTTCCGCAGTATGCTTTTGATATCATATACCTCAGCTGGTGCAAGAATGCCGTATGGCAGGGACCATGCCATGGGATCAAGAATGATTTTTTGGGTACCGTTACTGTCTACAGTAAGAAAGCGATAAAACGAACCAAAACTGTTTTCGTTGCCGGCGACGATTTCGTCAATTACTGCAATAAAAAAATCACCTGCCTGGAGAACCGGAAGCCGGTAATATTTCATGTTACAATGCTGATCCGGCTTATCGTAAATCAATTCAGAAATAGGTAGAAAAAGCTCAAGAAAAATAGAATCGCTATTCTTTATACCGGGGTACCATATACAAAATCTGGCAGAAGAACTGTCCAGAACATGTGCTCCGAGATATCCGGCCAATACCTTTGCAATTTGATAGGTTAAACCTCCTTCGAGGTGTTCCAAAATCAACAGACGGAATTTTTCTGTTTTATAGGGATTTAAAATCGGGTTCACTCTGGGCAAAAATCATGTTATGCAGACATCCATATCTAAGAAAATTTTTTACAGATACAAAAATTTTTTTTGATAAGCAGATTTCTGCAGGTAGTGGATGTGTAATACACGATGTGCGTTCTGTGATGTGCGCGAAAAGAGTCGTCGGACCAGTTTTTTTAAAAATTGTGTATGATATGATAGTAGTGTTGATCTTAAAATGACTGATCCGACGACTTTCAGGTCACAAATATAATATAGGATTTCTAATCCACACCTGCCCAATTGAGATAGAGGGACCTGACCTGAGAAATGTAATCCTCAAGAGTATCAGGTTTCCAGTCTGAGGTGTCGATTGGTGGATGGATATGAGCTTTGCATTTACCAGGTTTGGTGGCCAGAAATCCTCCGGAGCTCAGCTCCCTGTTTCCCTCGAGATAAATTGGAACAACAGGATAATTCAGGTCCATGGCCATTCTGAAAGCGCCTTTTTTAAAAGGCCCGATGATACCGGGGTGTTTTCTTGACCCTTCTGGTGCCATTAATACGGATAGCCTTTGGCGCCGAATTCTCTTTACGTTTTTCTGAAGTGTTTTAACTGCATTTTCTGATTGTTCCCGGCGTATAAAAACCTGCCCTGTTAATCTTCCCAATATCAGGAAAATCGGGTTGTACTGGAATTGCCATTTTGCAACAAACCGAATTCGTGGCAGACCCATAGCGAGTATGGTGAGCATATCAAGTGTGGATGAATGATTGATGATAAAAACTGCCGGTGAAGGAATTGCCTCACCGTTATGATTCTCAGTGCTGAATCGGACACCTGCAATTGCGAGTGCAGCCCTGGATATAAGGGGTGCCAACTTTTCAACAACAAAATTGCTGAACCTGCCCAAAGTAATGATCAGGCCAATAAGAATGAAAGGGGTGAAAATGAGCAGCACTAATAAAAAGAAAAGCATAGACAAAATGCTTCTCACATAGTCTAAGATATTATATTTTTGCTGCCTGTGCGACATAGGTGTGCGGAATGTGGTGTTTGGTTTGTGGAATTGTGGAGTACAGTGTAGATAAGTAAAAAATTACCGGAATGCATCTTCAAAGTGGGTAATTTCAGGCGATCCGGAATAATAATCTATGATGGAAATGATATCAAAGCGTACTATTGCTGTTTCCATTTTCCGTTCATAGATCCAAGCTTCTGCTGCTTTTTTTAAATTTGCTTCTTTGGCAGGGGTTACAAATTCTTCCGGGTGGCCAAAATAACTGTTGCTTCTGGTTTTTACTTCAACAAAAATTATCCAACGGGTATCGGTGGCTACGATATCTACTTCGGCTCTCTCAAAAGAGTAATTACGGTCGAGAATAATCCATCCCTTTTCTTTGAGATAGGTTACAGCAAGATCTTCGCCTCTGTTACCAATCGATTTGCTGCTTTCACTCATGCCTGTTTGTCTCCGGCAGGGGCCGCTTTACCCTTTAGTGACTGATGTGCCTCGGCGAGTTTAACCAGGTGTTTCAGAAAGGTGAGATTTTTTTTGTTTATATAAGGCAGCAGGGCTTGTGTGAAACGTTCGAACATCTCAAGAAACTCAATGAATTCTTCAATTCTTTGTTTGAATTCAGCCTCTTCTGTTTGATTTTCTCCGGATTCGCCGAAGGGCTTCAGAAATTCAATCAGATTTTCTTTGATAGGATCTATTTCACGCTGATGCCTCTCCCTGATTAATATGGCAACGATATTCCATACATCCTTTTCGGCTGTATAAAAATCTTTTCTTTCGCCTTTATAATGCACCTTTTGTATGAGCTGCCAGTTAAGCAAATTGCGCAAATTCATGTTTGCATTGCCACGGCTTATACTCAGCTGATCCATGATTGTATCTGTATCGAGGGGCTTTTTCTCTGCATAAAGCAATGCATGAATTTGCGCCATGGTGCGGTTAATACCCCAGGCCGATGCCATTTCACCCCAAAGCAGAACGAACTGGTCGATGGCTTGCTGATGTGTTTCTGATTTGGTGTGCTCCATGATGGGGATATGATTGGCTGGCTTTAATCGGTTTTTGCCGGAGTTGTATCAGCCTTTTTAGTTTCCGATGGTTTTTCATTTCCTGCAGCATCGTCGGTTCCGTTTTTTCCGCTGCCATTTTTATAATCAGTGATGTACCAGCCGCTTCCTTTGTAAACAACACCGCCACCCCCACTAATGATACGTTTAACCGCAAGGCCGGTTGTGGGACATGTTTCCAGGGCATTTTCATTTATACTTTGGGTGTATTCAAAAACGGTTCCGTCTTCTCGTTTATACTCGTATGTTGGCATAGTTTGGTTTGAATTAGGTTAAGTTTTTGGATTTCTCAGTTATAGCAGAAAGTGTGCCAAAATAATGAAAAGTCAGAAACCTGTCATTTTGCCTTTTAAAGAATTTTTATTCAAGCCAGAGTCAGAACAAAATTATTGCATCTGATGCAAGAATCGGTAAATATATCTTAAGGCTGATAATAAATTGCCGGGCAATAAAAGTTTTAACTTAGTGAGGATAAACCGTCTTTTA